>JABDLC010000094.1 GCA_013001905.1 Gammaproteobacteria bacterium
ACAGATTGAGTGTGGGCGCTGCCCGGCTGATCACACCGAACGCGATATTCACCATGAGAATAGCGACCACGGCAGGCAACGCCAGGTGTATCGCGCCGGCAAACATCACCGCACCGAAGCCCGCGACGGCCGCAACTCCGGGCAGCCCGAAACCACCGGAACCGATCGGCATAAAGCTGTAGCTGGCCGCCAGCACTTCAATCAACATCAGGTGCGCGTTGGTCGCGAGCAACAGCAAAGTAGCAATCACCACGTAAAAACGACCCAGCAACGGTACGCCGCCGCTGTTCGGGTCGACCACCGTCGCGAACGCGAGACCCATACCCATCGAGACGATTTGCCCGGCAATGAGTGCCGCGTCAACCGCCAGGCGCAGCACGAAACCCATTGCCATGCCGATCGCAATCTCACGGATAATCGTGAACACACCCAGCAAACTGAGTGGCGAGTACGCCGGCACAGTGCCGAGCAGCGGCAGCATCGCGACGCCCAACGCGACGCCGATTGAAACGCGAATTCGCACCGGCACCAGCAATGAACCCAGAACGGGCGCGATCAACGCGACGCCGGTCACGCGGAACATTCCCCACATGACGGACATCAGCAGATCTACCAGTTCAGTCAGCGTCGCCATTAGTAATTACATCTGCCTGTCGTCAACCGATCATCAGAGGGATGTTGGTCATCAACGACTGCGTGTACTGGGTGATCAACTGCAGCATCCAGGGGCCCGCGATCATCAGCGTCACCACCAGCACCAGCAGTTTAGGAATGAAGCTCAGCGTCATTTCGTTAATCTGCGTGGCCGCCTGCAACACGCCGATAAATACACCGGTGGCAAGCGCGCTGAGCAGCAGGGGTGCAGCAAGCAGTGAAGCGACAGTGAGCGATTCCCGCGCCACGGTCAGTACTGTTTCCGGCGTCATCCTTTACCTCCGGGCATCGCATAGCGATGCAAAAAAAGTTCGACTCATAGAATAGTAAAACTGGATGCCAGCGTGCCCACGAGCAACGTCCAGCCATCAACCAGCACAAACAACATGATCTTGAACGGCAACGAAATCAGCATGGGAGACAACATCATCATGCCCATGGACATCAGCACACTCGACACGACCAGGTCGATAATCAGAAACGGTATGAACGTGAGAAAGCCGATCTGAAACGCCGTCTTCAGTTCGCTCGTCAGAAAACTCGGCATCAGCACAGTCAGCGGAATATCGTCCGCGGTTTCAAACCCTTCGTATCCGGCGAGACCGGAGAACATGGCGATATCCGGCTCGCGGGTCTGGCCCAGCATGAACTCGCGCATGGGCTGCTGCGCATTCATCGCCGCCTCGTCGATCTCCATCGTGCCTTCCATGTACGGGTTGACAGCGTCGTCGTAAACCTTGGTCAGCACCGGGCTCATAATGAACAGGCTCAGAAACAGCGCCAGCCCGACCAGTACATTGTTCGGCGGTGTCTGGGGCATCCCCAGCGCCTGGCGGAGTATGGCCAGCACAATAATGATGCGGGTGAACGACGTGGTGGCCAGCACCAGCGATGGCAACAACGTCAATGCCGTCATCAGCAGCAGAATCTGCAAACTGACCGACCAGGTCTGGCCGCCATTCTCCTGCTGCACCAGGGACAAAGCGGGGATGCCGGCGTCCTGCGCGAACACCGCATCGCCGGTCAGCAACAAAAACGCAATCCCTGCGAGAATCCTCATCCTTCGTCAGTCCTGTCTTTCCGTATCTGCCAGATCCAGAGAAAACTTTGCAGATGGCTTGTTCATGACATGGAGTTGCCGCATACCTGACGGACTCAACCCTACCAACACTTCTTCCTCACCCACGCGCAGTAACACCACTCTGTCTTTCGGCCCCAGTGACAATCCGCCGACTATCTGAATCAACCCGCCCTGCAACTGCGCACCGCGAAAACGTTTAGCCAGCCAGGCAAAAATACCAACCAGAGCGAGCACTGCTGCCAGACTGAGCACCATGCGCACCATCGGCGCCGTCATGCTCTCCAGTTCGCTGCCCGGCACGATGGCGGTGCCGGACGATCGGGCGGGCCGTTCATCCGACTGATCGGCAGCTGATTGATCGCTGCTTAAGCCGGTTTCATCTGCAACTTCGTCTGCAGTAGTGTCAGCAACGCCCACTTCAGCAGAGTCAGTCGCCATCGTCGCGTCCTGCGCAAGTGCGCCCAGAGCCGCACCCGACAGCAGGATGCAAAACAGAATTTTCCGACCTTGCTCAACCCCCATCACTCTGCAGCCGCCCTAAACGATGGCCTTCCCTTTCCTGTCCTGAGACACGACTTCGGTCAGACGTATGCCGAACTTGTCATTGACCACCACGATCTCGCCGCGCGCCACCAGCGCGCCGTTAACGAGGACATCGAGCGGATCACCGGCTTTGCGGTCAAGTTCGACCACCGCGCCCTGATTCAACCGCAGCAGATCACCCACACTCATCTTGGCGCGGCCGACCTCCAGCGACAGCGTGACCGGCACGTCCAGAATGACGTCGATATCCGGTTCAGACTGACCACCCGCTGCCGTGCTGTCGTCTACCTGTTCAAAATCCGGCTGCTGAAAATTCTGCTCGCCGGCTTCTTCGGGTGCGCCCGCTCCCGTATCTGTGGTCTCAACCATTGCGTTCTCCTGGCCTGTCCGGGTTGACTCTGCGAATCACCTGAACAGCGTTTGCTTCCTTAATAATGCCGAAGGACCCTTCCATGACCGGCTGTTCACCGGCCATCAACATGACTGCACCCGGCGCTTCTATCGGAATGACGTCACCGGGCTTCGCCGTCGTAAGATCACGCAGGCTGATTTCGGTCTGCGCAATCACGCCGCGCAACACCACCTCGGCATCCTGCACATCCTCCTGAATCTGATGGCGCCAGCCGACCACGCGACCGCCGCTGGCGCCGGCGCCCTTGCTGACAAACTGCATCGGCTCAATCAGCGCAGACGGCAATGCGATATCGAGCTGCAACTCGCGATCACCGATCTGAAACGTAAACGGCGTAATTGAAAGCGAATCTGAGTCTTTAGCAATCGACAAGAACAGCGGATTGGCTTCCGACTTGCCGATAACGAATTTCAAATCAACGAGCGGGCGCCACGACTCTTCCATATCCGCAGCCAGTGTTTCGACGAAACGCCGCACCATGCGCTCTTCCATCGAGGTGAATTCAGCGAAATCAGGCGGTCGCTCGGCATTACCGTCGCCGCCGAAAAACATATCGACCAGGGTGTAGATAAACTGCGAGTTCATCGACATCACACCACGGAGGCCCAGCGGCTGAATTTCCAGCTCGTGCAGACTCGCGGGAATGGGCAGCTTACGCACGTAATAGCCCCAGCGAACAACACGCGGCTGTTCAGTTGACACTTCAATCGTCTGGCGGAAATAGTTGCGCCCCGACAGCTTGAAGCGGCTGACCATGCGCTCCGCAATGGATTCCAGCGCGGGTGCGCGGTCTTTAAAGACCCGGTCCCAGTGATCCGGATCAAGAGCGCGAACGCCGCCGGCATCTGCCGACGGCGAAGCATCATCCGTCGCGGCGCTATCGCGCAGCGCTTCGGATTCTTCTCCTGTCAGGACCTCATCCGATTCCATCTGCGTTACTGCACCATAAACCCTGTGAAATACAGATCTTCGATGTCGCCAAGAGGCTCATCGGGATCCGCAGGCTCCATCTTTTTCAGCACCGACTGCACTTCTTCCAGCGCTTCCTGACGGAATTTTTCCTTACCCTCGCTGGACGTCAGTTCGCTGATGTCTTTGCGGCCCAGCATCATGAGCAGGTTGTTGCGAATGACTGGCGTGTGCGTCATGACCGCATTGAGTGCAGCCTGTTTGCGCGCCATGACCTCAACATTGATTTGCACGAAGCGGATTGCGTCTTCGTCATCAATGCTGGCGACAAGCGCCGGTTCCAGAGCCAGGTAGATGGGCGGACCCGTGGGCTCTTCTTCGGCCGCTTCCTTCGCAGCACCGTCGGCCGCCTCTCCGCCACCCACGCTCACCTTCGGTGAGAATTGCGGGAGGTAATCGTTGATCACGATGTTCGAGGCGATGTTGCCCGCGATCACCAGCACGAGAATTCCGATCGCATTCACGATCTTGCCCCCTATGCCACCTTTTTTCTCGGGCTCGGCCTGCTCAACGGCCTCAGTTTCTTCATCTGCCATGTGTCTGCTTCCGGGTAGTCCAGCTAGAAAACTCATACTTATCTAGCAAGACTCATGCCAAGACCCGGGTAGGCTTATTTCTGTATATTTTTCAACCGTTTATAAAGAGGGCCGCTGCGCAGTGACAATCTGCTGGCAGGCGCTGCGGCCGGGCATGGCCGACGGAGTCAATTAATTGGCTGGAGCCGGGACGGGCAGAAAATGGCGGGCCTAGACGTAGATATCGAGGCCGCTGCGGCCGCTGTCACCCCACAGGCGCGCGGCGCTATCGGCCAAGCCCCCGTCCGGCAGCGAAGCTGCGGACTCTGATGCCACTGCTGACGCACCACCGGCAGCTTCCGCGTCGCCACCCGGACCGTCGCGTTCAGATCCGCGCTCCCCGACATCAGCCTGCGCCAGCTGCAAGCCCTGATCGGCGAACATGGCACGCAGACGCGGCAACGCGGCTTCCAGTGCATCGCGTGTCGACGCGTTTTGCGCACCAAACCACACCCGTGCCTGATCATCCTCGACGTTAACGTGGATATCGAGCGCTCCGAGACTCGCAGGGTTCAGCCGCAGACGCGCCGATTCGACACCGTTCTCCGCCATCATCAGCAAACGCTGGCCAAGACCCGACGACCAGTTCGTCGCCCCGTCACCTGATTGCGGGCGTAACGGCGCGAGCGAACTCAGATCGCGCAGCGCCTGCTCGGGAGTCAGCGCTCCCTGTTGCAACAGACCTTCCGGGCGCGCGTGCAAATTAAATTGCGCAGTCGCCGCTTCGACGGCCGGCAAAACCCTCACGCTGCTGTCTGCACGCCCGCTCAGCGCACTGAGCTCGGCCAGTCGCGCTTCAGCGCCCGGCGCGGACACTCGGTCACGCGCAGAATCAAGCGTATTCGCGCGGCGCCGAAGCTCGCTGATCGGATTGTTAACCGCCGGCGCCACCGGCTGGCCCGGCGCTGACTCTGCTACGACGCGTGTACCCGGTTCACGGGTAGCGACCGGCTGCGGCGTTTGCAGTTCGCGGGCTATGCGCAGCTCCGGCTCATCGCCGATCTGTTCCGCGGCAATTTTGCCGGCGGTTAATTCCGATCCGGCGGGCACCCGCCCCGCCAATTGCTCGGCCACTGCTGCACGGCCGTCGTTCAGCGGCGCAGTGACGACGTCGCGCAGAAGCGCGGCAGATTCGGGCGATGCGGTGGTGGCAACGGGGGCTTCAGTCCGTACCGCCGGCGCGGCAGCAATAAGCGGCGGCGGCAAAATATTGCCGCCTTCCGGCAATGTGTTGCCGTCACCGGCAGGGTCCGCATCAAGCTGTGGCGTCAGCCCGGCCCTCCCGGCAGACAAAGGCGCGCTTGAAAGAGGCGGAGGCGCGGTCGCCCGCAGCGTTGCAGGCAGCTCGGGCAGCGCAACCGCCGCCGGGTCGGCACGGGCGCCACTGGTGTCCAGAAGCGCCTGCAACTGCCGCTGAAAGGCAGTATCTACGGGCGTCAGAGCGCTTTCGCTGCGGCTTGCTGGCAGGCCCGGCAACCCGCCACTGCGCAACTGACCGGGTGCGCCGGGCAGCCCCGACTGCGCGGCAGCCGGGAACAAAAATTGCACAAGTTGTGGTGTGGACTCGGACACGCGGGGACCAGGCTTTGTTGACCTCCCCTATATGTAGCAAGTTGCGTGCCAGCCCTGCCGTTTGGTGCGGCGACTGTAACCCTCTCGGACGATAGATCAGGTCGTTTTGCGCAGAAACCCGTTGCGACCGACCTCGTCCAGTTGCGCCTGATCACGACGCTCTTTCAATCGGTCTGCTTCCTGCTGTTGTCGCTCACTGAATTTCTGAATCGCGAGGCGCTTGGATCGCTCCTGCTTCCAGCGGCTGATGCCGTGCTGAGCTGCATCACGTTTACTGGCTACGGTTTCGGTCTGCTGCTGAACGGCATCCCGCAGCCGATCCACAAACTGTCGCTGGCCGCGCAATGCCAGAATACTCTGGCTGGCCCGCGCAACCTGCGCGCGCTGTTCAGCGGAACTGCTGTACTCCGACACGTACTCGTGTAACTGCTCCAGCCGCTGCTCTTCGGTTTGCAAACTCTGCAGCTGGCCTGATACATGCCGCTGCCAGCGTGATTCACGGCCATGGGCCAACGTTTCGAGAGAATGTAGATTTCTTTTTTTGCGCACGATCGCCTGCTTTATTCGTTAATTTGTTTGTGTGCCGCCAGCATTAACCATTGCAACCAGATGCGCAAGTGCATCGATACTGGATTGTAAACTGACATCTTCGTGTATGGACTGACTTAGAAATGCCTCAATCGCCGGCCAAAGTGCGACCGCCTGGTCGAGTTTGACATCGCTGCCGGGCTGGTAAGCACCCACTGTGATCAGGTCCCGATGTCGCTGGTAATAGGAATAGATCTCGCGGAACAGGCGCGCGTCATCGAGTTGCTGGTCGCCGGCAATGCGGGGCATCGACCGGCTGACCGATGCTTCAACATCAATCGGCGGATAGATGCCATCTTCCGCGACGGCGCGTGACAACATGATGTGACCGTCAAGTATGGCGCGCGCCGCATCAACGATGGGGTCATGTTCATCATCACCCTCCGCCAGCACGGTGTAGAACGCGGTAATCGACCCCTGCCCCAGCATGCCTGCGCCGGCACGTTCGACCAGCTGTGGCAGCCGGGCGAACACCGACGGCGGATAGCCCTTGGTGGCGGGCGGCTCGCCGATCGCCAGACCTATCTCGCGTTGTGCCTGCGCAAAGCGCGTCAGCGAATCCATCAGCAACAATACGTTCTTGCCCTGATCACGGAAATACTCGGCGACACTGGTTGCGAGCCACGCGCCGTGCACCCGCATCAGGGGTGAACAATCGGCCGGCGTGGCCACGACAACAGAACGCCGCAACCCCTCTTCACCGAGATTGTCCTCGACAAACTCTTTCACTTCCCGGCCGCGCTCACCAACCAGACCGACAACAATCACGTCAGCGTTGGTAAAACGGGTCATCATCGCGAGCAGTGTGCTCTTGCCGATGCCGCTACCGGCAAACAGCCCCAGCCGCTGCCCGCGACCGGCCGTCAGCAGTGCGTTGATAGCACGAACGCCGACATCAAGAGGTTCGCTGATCGGCTCTCGCGAAAGCGGATTGACGGCGGTTCCTTCGAGTATCACGGTGTCATCACATGACAGCGGCCCGCGGCCGTCGAGCGGCTTGCCGGCGCCGTCGATTACCCGGCCCAGCAACTCAGGCCCGACCTTCACCTGTGAAACCGTGCGCGCGGGAATCACGCGCGCGTTCGGGCTCACACCGCGCAATTCACCCGTCGGCATGAGATACAGACGGTCGCCGGCAAAACCGACGACTTCGGCTTCGACCTGATCACCCTGCAGGCTTTCAATCAGACAGCGGCCGCCGACAGCCACTTCGCAACCGACGGCTTCCAGCGCCATGCCGGTAGCCCGCGCCAATTTACCCTCAACGACCACGCCTGGATCCGCAACTGACTGTTGCAGCGCCTGCAACCTGGCTGTGAGTCGCGCCGCCCGGCCCAGCGCGAATTCAGGAATCTCCGCGCTACTCAGTTGCCGCACGCTCGTCCTCCAGCATCGTCGCGATGACTCGCGCCAGCCGGGTATCGAGTCGCTCGTCGATTTGTGCCGTCTCGGAAACGATTCGACACGCGCCCTGTTCAAGCAAGGGATCGGGTTCGATGGTCCACGCGCGGCCGCCCTCGTCAGGCTGCAACAATTCCCGCACAGTCTCTACATCTTGCGGATTGAGCCGCACGCGAATGCCGGCCGCGCCTGCCGGCAGCGCGGCAAGCCCTTCACGAATCAACGCGATGACATGCGAGGAATCAAGCCGTAGCTCACGACGCACTAACTGTCGTGCAATCTCCGTGATCAGCTGCAGAATTTCCTGCTCGACTTGCTGATCGATGCTCTGCAGAGGTTTCGCGGTTGCATCCAGCACCTGCTGCAACAGTTGCCCGCGTTGCTGTAATTCGGCCAGACCGGCGGCGATGCCGTCCGCATGCCCCTGATCAAAGCCCTGCTGCCACGCCTGCTGACGAATAGCTACAGGATCGTCAGCAGGGTCATCGTCCGCAACATGATGAACGACCGTGGAAACGTCGACCTCTGGCGCGTTCCAGTTCACCAGCTCGTCACTGAGCTGATCACCTTTGATAATCCGGCTAGACGAAGTCATTGGCATCGTTGCCGAGGATCAGGCTGCCTTCATCGGCAAGGCGCCGCGCAATAGCCACGATTTCTTTCTGCGACTCTTCAACTTCAGCGAGCCTCACCGGCCCTTTGGCCTCCAGATCGGACTTCAGCATCTCGGCGGCCCGTTTCGACATGTTGTTGTAGAACTTATCGGCCAGCGCCTCGTCGGCGCCTTTAAGTGCGATGATCAGCTGATCCGTCGTCACTTCGCGCGCAAGCATCTGCATGCCCCGGTCGTCGACATCAATCAGACTATCGAAGACAAACATGTTGTCCTGAATCTCCTGACTGAGCGGTGCATCGACCTGATCGAGCTGCTCAAAAATCTTCTCCTCAACCACCTTCTCGACAGCATTCATGATGTTGGCGACACAGCGCACCCCGCCCATCTGCGCGACGCGCGATGCACTGCTCGACGTGACCCGTTGTTGCAGCAGCGTGTCGAGCTCCTCAATTGAGTCCTGCGGCACTTCGTCCAGCAACGCTATGCGGCGCACGACATCGGTGCTGCGCGTCTTTGGCATCAGGCCCAGAACCTCAGCCGATTTTTCCGGCTCCAGCCCGGCCAGAACGATCGCAACGACCTGCGGATGCTCGGTGTAAATCACGTCCGCGATTTCTTTCGCGTTCATGAGCTGCAGCGAATCGAGACCCTTCTCGGCTCCATCCATGAGCCGGTCGAGCATTTGCTCAGCGCGGTCCGCACCGAGTGACGACGTCAGCAAATTGCGCAGAAAGCGGGGCGACCCGCCCGACAGGGGCGCGTCGGCAACAACATTATCGGTGAAGGTATTGAGGACGTTGTCGGCCTGGTCCTTGGTGATCTTCTTCATTGAGGCCATGGCTTTACCCAGCCGCTGCACCTCGCCGACAGACATATGCTTCAGAACCTCCGATGCCTCCTGTTCGCCGAGCGACATCAGGAAGATTGCAGCCTGTTCTACGCCTGCCATATTGCTCACCCGCTACCGTCCTGTACCCAGGCGCGAACGACTTGCGCGACCCGCTCAGGGTCATTGGCAGCGAGTTGTTTCGCTACAGAAACTTTGTCGTCGAAAGTCAGCGATTGCGGTGCTTCAGCGGCCGCTGCCCCGCCCGCCGCTGCGGCAGAACCGGCCGGCAATGCCTGACCGCCACCTGCCGCCATCGGCATACCGGCGCCCTTGCTGAGCGCCATGACTATGGGCCGGATCACGCCGAGGGCCACCACGAGAATCAGCGCCGCCGCCGGCAACTGGCGCAGAATATCTTTCACCAGTGGCGAACTCATCAGGCCCGGCTCTTCGGGCGCGGGCGCTTCCGGGCCTACGTAAAAACCGACGTTGGTGATACTGACGCTATCGCCGCGCTCTTCGTTATAGCCCACTGCGCCGCGGACCAGCGCCTCAATTTCCTCGATTTCGGCCGGTTCGAGCGGACGTGTAACCGGGTTGCCCTCTTCATCCGCATCGCTGATGTCATCGATCAGTACGGCGACTGACAGCCGGGTGATGGTGTTCGCAGATTCTTTGACGTGCGTCAACGCACGATCCATTTCGAAGTTACGGGTAGCCTGAGACGATGACCGGACCGGCGGCGCCGCGGTCGTCTCTGTATTGGCCTCCGCGACGACGGGATCCACCGGCGGCTGATTACTCAACGCGCCGGGAATACCCACACCTTCGGCTGTACCACCGCGCTGCACATCCTCACTGACCTGTTCGCTGCGCAACATTTGCGTCGCCGGATCGAATTGTTCACGGGTCTCTTCGCGCGCCGTGAAGTCGATATCAGCATTGACAGTGGCACGAACGCGACCGGGACCCATCATCGGCGTCAACAGATTTACGATGCGCGTTTCGTAATCTCTTTGCACCCGCTGAACGTACTCAAATTCTCGGCTGCTGAGTGCTGCCGCATCATCGCCATCCGGCGAATTGAGCAACACGCCGCGCTGATCAACCACGGTGACCTTGGACGATTCCAGAGAGGGAATACTGGAGGCCACAAGGTGCACAATTGATTTCACCTGGGGCTCTTCCAACACACGGCCGGGATAAAGATCCAGAAAGACAGATGCACTCGGCTTGTCACTCTTGCGAACGAAGACGCTCGGCTTCGGCACCGCCAGATGCACCCGCGCGCCCTGCACCGGCTGCAGATTGCTAATCGTGCGCGCCAGCTCTGTTTCCAGCGCATGGTGGTAACGCGCGTTCTCCATGAACTGGCTGGTCGAGAAGCTGCTCTCGCCCTCGATAACCTCAAGCCCGAAACCGGCACCGCGCGGCAACCCCTGTGAAGACAGCCGCAGACGAGTGTTGTAAACCTCCGCAGACGGCACGAGGAGCGCACCGTTGTCGAGCCGGTATGGCGTGCCCTCTGCCCGCAACGCATCCATGACCGCCGATACATCACGATCCGACAAGTTGCTGTAGAGCAATTCGTAGCTGGGCTCACGAAGCCAGAACGCAGCGGTCACGCCGATCGCGATGCTCAGCGACAACGCCACCAGCAGAATCATTTGCCTGCCTCCGGGGAAATTGCCCAGCCCTGCCATCGGACTCGCTGCTGCGTTTTCTGCCATTTAACTCTGCATCACCTTAATTGACGGCACGTTCACTACTGCGCTGATCAGAGCGGCATGCTCATGATTTCGCGATAGGCCTCAACGAGCCGGTTGCGCACTTCTGTCATGGCCTGCATCGACACGCTTGCCTTCTGCATTTGCACCATCACCTCGGCAACACTGGCATCCCCCTGCCCGGTTTCAAACTGCTTCACAAGCTCGCCGGCTTTCATTGCCTCAGCATTAACGTCTTTGATTGCATCCTGCATTGCCTCGCCGAAACCGGTTCCGTCGCTCGCCGGACGCGTTTGCGCCGACTGCGCCTGCAACGCAGACATGTCCGGCTTTTGAATGTCCTGCGCAAGTACACGCATCTGGGCCAATACACTGTTAATTTCGGGGCTGCTCATGTTCGTTTGCTCTGCGTTCGTTCTGCTATGCCTGATGTCGTATGGGCTTCGCCTGCTCAGGCCCGCCCTGGAATCTCGTAACCGGCATCGCGCAGGCGGGCGAGTTTGTACCGCAGTGTCCTCGGGCTGATGCCCAGATCTTCTGCCGCTTTCTTGCGATTACCGCCGACTGACCGTAATGCCTCAATTATCAGTTGACCCTCGGCGTTCTGAACCCCGTCCTGCAGTCGCTTGTCGGGATCCGCGACGGGCACGGTATCGTCCGGCGCTGCCTGCACGCGTGCCCGGTCAAACGGCCCTTCAAAGTGCAGATCGTGCTCATCAATCATTTGCCCGCCGCACAGAATGACCGCCCTCTGCATAAGGTTTTGTAACTCCCGGACATTGCCGGGGAAATCGTAAGCCAGCAGGTTGGCCCGCGCGGCTGCAGAAATCTGCGGCGCCGGCCGTTTGCCTGCGCAGCAGTCGTTGAGAAACAATTCCGCCAGCGGAATGACATCGCCGCGTCGCTCACGCAGTGGCGGCAGCGCCAGAGGGAATACGCTCAGCCGGTAGTACAGGTCTTCGCGGAATTTGCCGTCGCTCACGTACGCACGCAGATCGCGATTCGTTGTGGCCAGCACCCGGATATCCAGCGGGATCGCGCCTTGCCCGCCGATACGCTCCACTTCTTTTTCCTGCAGCACGCGCAGCAATTTAGCCTGCAGGTCCAGCGCCATCTCTGAGATCTCGTCCAGCAGCAGGGTGCCGCCCTGTGCCTGTTCGAATTTACCCGGCCGGCTCGCATGTGCGCCGGTAAACGCACCTTTTTCGTGTCCAAACAGGATCGCCTCGAGCATATTCTCGGGGATCGCCGCGCAGTTGATGGCAACAAACGGACCCGCGGCGCGATCAGAGTTTTCGTGCAGATACCGGGCGAACACTTCCTTGCCGACGCCACTTTCGCCGGTCAGCAACACAGTGGTATCACTGACAGCAACCTTGCCCACCATTTGCAACAGCTGCAGCGTCACCGGATCTTCGGCAACCACGCCCCCTTCGACAGGCATCGGCGGCATGATGCGACTGATTTTTTCATTAAGCGCCTGCGCGTCGAACGGCTTGGTGATGTAATCCGAGGCGCCCGCCATCATCGCTTCGACCGCGTGCTCCACCGAACCGTGCGCTGTCATCAGCAGCACCGGCAGCTCCGGCCGTTCGTCGCGAATCCGGCTCAGTAACTCGCATCCGTCCATCGGCTGCATCTGAATATCGGTGACGACCGCAGACACGGGCGTTTGCGCCAGCGCCTGTAACGCTGTGTTGCCGTCCACAGCTGTCAGCACGTCGTAGTCCGCCAGCGTCAGCGTTTCTGCCAGCGCCTGTCGCAGCTGTGTGTCATCCTCAACCAGCAATATGGTTTGCCGCGTCATGCCGCGACCCCTGCTGCCTGTTTTTCAGCGCCGGAAGCCCGGCGACTCGCCAGATCATCCTGATCAGATTTTTTCTGCAGCGGCAGCTGCAAAGTAAAGGTCGCACCATCCCGGCTGTTTTCAGTCAGGCCGATATCGCCGCCGTGTGCTTTTGCCACCGAGCGAACCACCGCGAGGCCCAGACCGGTGCCATCGGAACGCAGACTCACGAAGGGCTCGAAGATCTTCTCGACCTGCTCCTCAGCGACACCAGGACCGTTGTCACTGACGCTGATCCGCACATCGCTGGCGCTAACGTCGGTGCTGACGACAACCCTTGCGGTGTCGCCGGCCGCCTGCAAGGCGTTGCGTACGAGATTGATTAGCGCACCGGCAAGCGCTTCGCGGTTGCCGGTCAGTGTCATTGCCCGCGACGCAGACGCAATCGTGAGCGATTGCTCGTCGCCGAGCACCGGCGCCACGGAGGTGCCGACTGCCGCGAGCAAATCGTCCAGCTGGAACGCGGCATCGATGTACTGATCACCACGGGCGAAACTGAGCATGTCCATGACCAGCTGCTCCATGTCCCGCAGACAGGTAATGGACTTGTCGAGCAGCCCCATGCGATATGCATCGGTGAGGTCCGCGCGGGTCGCATTGGAGGCATACAGCATGGCGGAGGCCAGGGGTGTGCGCACCTGATGCGCCAGCGCGGCTGCCATTTCGCCCATCGACGCGAGGCGGCGGTGACGCTCGAACAGGCTTTCGATCTTGCGCTGTTCCGTCATGTCGGTGAACAGCAGCACCCGCCCTTCGGCCGGATGATTGTCATCCGCCGGATCATCAGCAGACCGCACGATTGCGCGTTGCGCCAGCGCGAGCCGACGGCCATCGCGCAGCACATAGTCGGCCTGCGCGCCGTCACGACCCGCGAAATCGCGCGTAACCACGTCACTCCAGCGCATGCCCTCGAGCGGCTCGGCGAACATCTCACGCGCGGCGCTGTTGACCTCGTTGACCAGACCGTCTGCATCCAGCACCACAAGCCCGCCCGGCAACGTCTCGATCACGGTGCTGAGCCGCTGCACCAGATGTTTATTGCGTTCGGCTTCCTGCCGCCGCTCGTCCTGCGCCGTGTGCAACTGGTCCTGTAACTGCGCGACCTGCTGCTCCAGATCACGCCAGGAACTGCCCAGCTGCCCGGATGCCTCCGTAAAAATATCGAAGGCCTGCTTCAATGCTTTCAGGTCTTGCTCGGGTGAGATTTCTCTGTCCATGAGCACTCTTGAGAATGAAACTCAAGAGATGGAAAGCAAGAAACGTGCCAGAGACCGCGGCCCGCATGGCTGCGGCATTTATCGGCGAGTTGTCAGCGCTGTGTCAGGCTGTTGGCGGCAGTGCGGCGACAGAAATTGGCCGGAACGACGCTTCTGTCAGTAAATTGGCGCTTGGATGCGGGTCGGACGACGGCCAGACGGCCACCGCAACGGATCAGCCGCCGAGTGCGGCCGGATTGTCGGACGCATGCTGCACGTAAGCTTTGACAGCCTTGTCAGATGCTTTCAATTCGCTCGACTTTTCGAGGATCAGCTCGCGCATCACCTGCACTTTGCGCATCGCCAGTTCGTTACGTGCCAGCAGCTCGCGGAGCATATGTGCAGCTGCGGCCTGACCCGGACCGTCGGCCACTTCGTTCAGGTACCTGCCGATCACTTCGACGCGCTGCACGTCCAGTGCGGCGGCTTCTGTCCAGTCGCCGGCGTCCACGCAGTCTTCAACGCGTACGGTCAGATCAATAATGTCGTCGAGTGTGCTCATGGTGAATTAACCGTTGCCGCTGCCGAATCAGCGCTCGGTCACCGCCGGCGCTGCGGCCTGCGCGACCACGCCTTCCCAGGCTTCACGAATTTCCGCCA
>JABDLC010000102.1 GCA_013001905.1 Gammaproteobacteria bacterium
ATGAATTTCAGCTGGTCAGGGCAGTCATGCGGCTCCACGAGTCGACTGATGCTGCACGAGTCGATTTACGATGAGGTCGTCGGCCTGATCAAAACCGCGGTCGACAAGATTGTTCCGGGTGATCCGCTCGACACCAATACCGGCATGGGTCCGGTCAACTCGGCGAAGCACTATGCCCACGTGCTCGGTCTAATCGAATCGGGCGTCAAAGAGGGCGCGCGGGTGTTGAACGGCGGCGGTAAAGCCGAAGTGCCCGGATTTGAGGGTGGCTACTGGATACAGCCGACCGTATTTGCCGACGTGACGATGGACATGACGGTCGCGCAGGAAGAAGTGTTCGGGCCGGTGCTTTCAATTCTCAAATGGTCTGAGCCTGAAGAAGCGCTCGCGATGGCGAACCAGCTTGACCTCGGCCTGACGGCCGCGATTTTCACGCATGACATCACGACCGCTATGGACATGGCGCGCAGGGTTGAGTCCGGGTGCGTCTGGATCAACGGTACAGGTCGTCATTACATGGGAACTGGCTTCGCCGGCTGGAAAAACAGCGGTCTCGGTCGCGAAGAGTGTCTCGAAGAAGTGCTTAGCTATACACGTTCCAAAGCTATACATATCATCATGTGATATTGGGCCGTGAGCAGAGCTTCGGCATAATGCCCTTGCGTGTAGCCACGCTTAATCAACCAGGAACGATTGACGGAGAGCAGCCGGGTGGCAGAACAACAGCAGGGCATTAAGGTCGGGTTTCTGGAACTGGCGCCGGGCGTTTCGCGGGTCAATTTATACACTTACCTCTACTGTGCGTTTGCCACGATCGGTCTGCTGACCTTTGTGTCGACCGGCACCACACAGGTGCTGAACGCGATCGGCATTCCGACCTCCGCGCATGGCGGTGTCACCAGCCAGCTGGTTATCGTCACCGAGATCGTGCAGATACTGATCTTCGGCGCCGTCGGCGTGCTGGCCGACCGGGTCGGTCGCCGGGAAGTCGCCGCTGTGGGTATCGCTTTGATGGGCGTCGGTTATGCGCTGTATCCGTTCGCTGAATCCGTCAATGAACTGCTGGTGTACCGCGCCATCTATGCGTTCGGCCTCGGTGCGTCCACAGGCATGGTCGGCACCCTGGTTGCCGATTATCCGGCCAACAATTCGCGCGGCAAAATGGTTGCTGTTGGCGGCATCTTCAACGGACTGGGTGTGGTGTTGATCACGGTGGTGTTCGGCACCCGGGTCGCACCCATGCTTGTGGAAGCGGGCTTCAGTCCGCTCGGCGCCACTCGGATCGCGCATGCTGTCGTGGCCATGACGTGCTTTGTTTCCGCCATTATTTTCTTTCTGGGCCTGAAGAAAGGTACGCCGGCCAAAAAAGAAGAGCGGCCGCCGACGCGCGAGCTGATCGTGGGGGGATTTACCGAAGCTGTGAAGAACCCGCGTATCGCGCTCAGCTACTGCTGCGGTTTTGTGGCGCGCAGTGATCAGGTGATTCTCGGTACGTTCACGGTGCTGTGGGGCGCCAAGGTTGGTGTCGATGCCGGCATGGACTACGCGACGGCATCCGGCAAAGGCGCGCTGATCTTTGCCATCGCCGGCACCTCGTCACTGATCTGGTTGCCGGTGCTGGGTATCTTCAGCGACCGCTTTAACCGCGTAAGTTTCGTCATCATCTGTATGGTGATGGCCGCACTGGGTTACGGTGCTGTTTATTTCGTCGACGAAACAACGATGTTCACTGACAGTGGTTTCCCGTTGAGCGGGCAGGCCTCGCTGCTGTTTATGCTGATGGGCGCTGGTCAGATCAGCGCTTTCATGGGCGCAACCTTGCTGATCAGTCAGGAAGCGCCATTACGAAAACGTGGCGCGGTCGTCGGTATGTTTAATACCTGTGGTGCGATTGGCATCTTCGTCTGCGTCGCCATAGGCGGCTGGCTGTTTGACAGTGTCGGTGGCTGGGGGCCCTTCGTGCTCATTGCTGCACTGAATGGGGTGGTCGTGGTGCTGGCGATCATCACCCGGATCCTGTCTCCCGGCGCGATGCCGGGCGAATTGTCCAAGGAAACCATCGCGGCTCACTAGCGGCTCACTGGCAGGCCCCGGATGACCACTTCTGTCGCAACTCTGATTCTCGCCGTTGCGGCAAATCTGTCTGTTGCGCTGAGCCAGATGGCCGGTGCCGAAGCTGCAGAGGCCCGTGTTGAGGTCGCAACCCATGAACTGACTGTGGGTGAGCGACCTGTACCGATGCGCATACTCTATCGATCCGGCGATAAGGCTCGCGCTGTGATTATTCTCTCGCACGGCACTTTCTCATCGGGGAGGAAATACGATGCGGTTGCGCGGCCCTGGGCGGCGCGCGGCTACGTTGTCATCTTGCCGGACCATCGTGATGCAGATTTCGGCACAGTGCCGCGCAGCGTGAACGATATGATGGGCATTATCGAGAGCCGCGTAGACGACGTTCGCAGTATTGCGACGGCGCTTCCCTCGATTGCGGCAGCGCTGGATCAGTCTGCCGCCGACTGGGCGTCAGCGCCGCTCTATGCTGCAGGCCATTCGGTGGGCACGCAGGTCGCGATGCAGGTAACCGGGCTGCAGATTCGTCATCCCGAAACCGGAGCGGTGACAGGCTACCCGGAAAGCCGGTTTGACGGTGCAATACTGCTAAGCGATCCCGGAAAAATGGCGGCAATGCCCGATCACGTCTGGGAGGCCGGCAATCAGCCGGTGTTCATGGCGACCGGTCCGGAAGACGTCGGATTGATGGGTGACGGCCGGCGTGATTTAGGTTTCGAGAACGAAGTCCTGATGCCGGCGGATGCCGATGACCGGTACCGGGTGCTGTTGTCGATTGAGGGGCTTGATCATCAGTTCGGCGGCCTCGTGCAGAAGGAAACTGAGGGCGACCCGGATCATCATGCACTGCAGTTGTTTGTGCAGCAGTCGCTGCAGTTTCTGGCGCGCTGTGATGCAGACTCGGTCGCACCGGCACCCGGCCGGCTCAGTGACCGAGCTGTCGTTAGCGTGACGGCAGGGAGGAACGGCGGACGCGGGTGCTGAACAGGCGGATAAACTCGCCGAACAGTTGTTCGCCCAGCCGCATACTTGGCCCGATGTAATCCACAGTGTCCGCGCGAATTCCATCGGCTGTAATATCCGGTTCAAGGTCTTCAAGTTCGCGAATGTGTGCCGGCGTTTTCAGCCAGCGTTCGATCAGCGCGGCATCCACCTCAAGGTGAAACTGCAGCCCGTAGACCCGGTCGCCGTAGCGAAATGCCTGATTGGTGCAATCAGGTGAGCTGGCCAGATGCACAGCATCGTGTGGAATCTCGAAGGTGTCACCGTGCCACTGGAAAATCTTCTCCGTACCCTGAAAAAACCGAAACAGCGGATCGCTTTGCCCCTCGGTCGTCGGTGATACGTCGTACCAGCCGATTTCCTTGACGGGACTGCGGCGTACCTGAGCGTGCAGGGCTGCGGCGATGAGCTGCGCACCGAGGCAGATGCCGAGTATCGGCATCTGCCGGTCCATCGCGGTGCGGATGGCCGCGATCTCGGTCTCGAGGTGCGGGTAATTCTCACGCTGGCTGAGGCACATTGGTCCGCCCAGCACGATCAGGCCGTCGTATTTTTCGACATTGGGCTGTGCCTCCGGCGTGCGGCCAAAATTGATATAGCGGATGCGGAACCCGGCCTCCTTCAATTGCGGATTGAAAGTGCCGAGGATTTCGTGCGGCACATGCTGAAAGACAAGTAAACGCTTCATGGCAGAGAGTGTGTGCAGATAGTCCCGACAAGATGGTGTATCGTTCGCTGGGTGTCAATCGACAGGGCATCGGTTTTGCTAGACTGGTGCGAGTTGCGAGGAGGGCGAGTCAATGGATTTCACGATAAATTTTGATGCGATCAATCTGCTGGTGGTATTTGCCGCGACTGTGGTCGCGAATATTCTTGGCGGGCTTTGGTATTCACCCTTTCTGTTCGGCAATATCTGGCGTAAGGCCCTCGGCAAAACCGGTCAACCGGAGCCGATGACCAATCCCGCGGGGACCTTTATCGCCGGATTCGTACTGCAGCTTATTGCGGCGTCACTGCTGGCTGCCATGCTGGGCCCGGGTGCCGGCGCGGCTGAAGGCATACAACTGGGCACACTGCTGGCGTTCGCGTTCGTGTTTACAGCGACCGCGCTCAACAATCTCTTCGAGCGGCGCACGCTGATCATCATTTTTGTCAATGCCGGCTACCACGTGGTGGCGATGGGCTGCATGGGTGCGATTATCGGCACCTGGGGCTGAATCCGACAGCCTACGGGCGGGGCGGCCTGATCAATTGTGCACCGCGTACAACCGCGAGCAACACGCACGCAAACAGGAACGCAAACGGGGCGCCGGGCGACATGGTCACGGCCAGGTAGCCTGCGAACGCCGGGCCCAGCACGCGTCCGAGCAGTGACGCACCGTTGGCGAAACCAAGAGCCAGCCCCTGATCGCGTTCGTCGATCTCGCGGGACAGCAGTGTCAGGATCGTCGTGGCCCAGAAGCCGTTACCCATCGACGAGACAAACAGGCCGGTTAGTGCGATGACGGTTTCGCCCTGAAACAGCAGGAATACTGCCAACCCGAAGGCATCAATTAAAGTACCCGCAAACACCGTCTTTTCGGCGCCGAAACGCCGTGTCATCGGCTTCAGCAGCGCACCGCTGCCAACCGCAAATCCCAGCCCGATCAGCGCGCCGGACCAGGCGATGTACTGTGCTGACCAGTTCATGGTCAGATCGGCCCACATCGCAAACGCAAACTGCAGACTGCCCTGTATGAACCCGGAAATCAGGAAAAACAGAATCGCAACGATCACGGCGGCGTGAAAAATTGCATCGCTGAACTGGCGCCGATGGTCGCCCGGTTCACGTTCTTTTTCCTCGTAGTCGTCCGGATGCCACGATTCGCGGAAGCGGAAAATGATCACGACTGCGGCAATCAGATTGACGGTGATGCCGAGCAGGGACGGCATGACATGATTAAAGCCGGCGCCGGGCAGGCCAATAGCTGTGCGCAGCTGGCCGATCATGCTGTCGGGGTTTTCGCCCATAAACAGGCCGCCGATAATCGGGCCGATCGTGAACGCAATGGCCATTGCAGCAGTCACTTCGCCCATGCGGCCGGACAGCTCTTTGCGATCGCTGACATCGCTCGCAACCGCGAAGCCGACGCCCCGCGGGGTGCCCGCCAGGCCCTGCATTGCCCGACCGATCAGCAATCCCAGCCACGACGTGCTGAACGCAAACACGGTGAAGGCCAGAGCTCCGCCGAGCAGCGTAGCGATTAGTATGGGCTTGCGGCCGTAGCGATCACTCATCCGGCCCCAGAATGGTGATACCAGCATACTGGTCAACGGGTAAATGCCCACGAGCAGCCCGAGTTGAGTTGCGCTGATGCCGAATGCCGTGCCGAAGCTCGGCATCATCGGCAAAATCAATGTGGCGGGAATGGAGCTGACAAATACCGCGAGCAGCAGCGCGCGAAAGCTCGAGCGTTGTGCGGTGTCCACGCGTCAGTGCGCCGCTTTGTCGAGATTCAGTTCAAACGAATCAGCGTCTTTCCAGGCCGGAAATTTTTCTCGATACCGCTGCAGATCGGCCAGGCTCAGGGTTGCCCGCAACGTTGTCGGGTCTTTGTCAGCGATTGCCAGGTGCTTGCCCAGGTAGTCGCAGACCATACTGGTGCCGCCGTTTTCAATTCCCTTGCCGTCGGTGCCGGTGCGATTGACGCCTGCCGAGTAGCTCAGGTTTTCGACGGCCCGCGCGGGCAGCAGTGTCTCCCATGCTGACAATCTGGCGGCAGGCCAGTTGGCTACATACAGCAGCAGATCATAGTCCCCGCGGTTGCGGCTCCACACGGGGAAGCGCAGGTCGTAACAAACCATAGGGCAGATGCGCCAGTCACCCAGGCGCACAATAATCCGCTCGCGACCGGGCGTGTAGCGATCGTGTTCGCCACCCATCCTGAACAGATGACGCTTGTCATAGGTGCGTAAATCGCCATCCGCCGTTGCCCAGATCAGGCGGTTAAAGTGGCGTCCGTCGTCCGCAATGATGATGCTGCCGCACAGATCAACCTTAAGCTCGGACGCAAGCCTGCGCATCCAGCCCACGGTATCACCGTCCATGGTTTCGGCAACCTGCGCAGCTTCCATGGTGTAGCCGGTTGTGAAGGTTTCCGGCAGCAGCAGCAGATCACTCCCGTCCGCTTCCTTCCGGATCAGTTCCTCAAGCACAGCACGATTCCCCGCGGGGTCGTGCCACAGTAAAGGTGTTTGCAGCAGCTTCAGGTTCAGATCTTGCATGGGTTTCAGCGGCCTGATTGCTTTTCGCTTAGTGCTTGGACCTGCTTGCCTACTACTTTAGCGATTTCACTGTGGAAGGGTTCAAGCATGAACTGCATGTGGTCGCTAACACCCGGTGTTGGGATCAGCTGCAGTCCGTGATCAAACAGCCCGGACCAGTACTCATTAATATGGCGCAATTTTTCTTCTTCAAAGTCTGCGCAGAACAGCACGCCACTCACATCCGACGGCTGATACTGGTACGAGGCGAAGGATTTTCGTGCCGTTCCGACATGCTGGACAGCCCGCAATTGGAACGGCACTTCCTTGCCCACTAAGCGGTAGGCATAGGTTGCGAGAATGCGGCCTACGTAGTGACTGCGTGCTGCCAGCGTCTTGAATGCACGCAAGGAAAAGAATTTGAGCGCGGCCAGCCGATTGCCTTTGATGGCCAGTTGCTGGATGACCCACCGGGCGCGCGACAGACCGGCCCAACGTGTGTCCGTTGGGTCAATGAGCGCGAGGTAGGCAATTTCGTCACCCGCAGCGCGCAATTGGCGTGCCATTTCAAATGCGGCGAGGCCGCCGAGACAATAGCCCACGAGATGGTAGGGCCCTCTCGGCTGCACTCTTTTTAGCTCCCTGATATAGGTCGCTGCGAGTTCCTCAATCGTTTTCGGCATACGGAATTTAGGGTTGTATGAAAAATAAATCCCGTAGAGTGGTTGCTCATCGTCCATCACGCGCGCCATTTTCATGGGCTCGCCATGAATGCAGAACAGCGGCGGTCTGGAGCCGCTGGTGCGTATCGGCAGCAAGGCGCTGCCTGACGCTATTTCGGCGGCGACGCTATCGTAATCAGTTTCTGCATTAATCTTCCGTGCGAGTGCGGCAACGGTCGGATTCTCGAATACGGTAGCCACCACGATACGCACACCGGTGGCTTCTTCGATTCGCTTGATCAGTTTGAGGATCAGGAGTGAGTGCCCGCCGAGGGAGAAAAAATCATCGTGTATGCCGACTTTTTCAGCCTGCAGCGCTTCTGCCCACAGTTCGCATAAGAGGGTTTCCGTTTGGGTTGTCGGAGCCGTGTATCCTGTGCGGGCGCCCCACTCAGGCGTCGGCAGTGCCTTCCGGTCCAGTTTGCCGTTTGCCGTTTGGGGGATCGTTGCCAACTGCATGACGACGGACGGCACCATGTAGGCGGGCAGTTCATCTCCGACAAAACTCAGTAGCTCATTTTCGATCGGGCTCTCCGGGTTATCCGTCGCCGCATAGGCCACCAGCCGACGATCTCCTTCCGCAACCTCATAGACGATCGCTGCGGCGTCATGAACGGCGGGGTGTTCTCGCAGTGCGGCTTCAATTTCGCCCAGTTCGATGCGGTGGCCGCGCAGTTTGATCTGGTCGTCGACGCGCCCCATGAACTCGATGTTGCCGTCTCGCAGATAGCGCACCCGGTCGCCGGTTCGATACAGCCGCTCACCGGACTGGGCCGCAAACGGATTCTGCACGAACTTCGCCGCTGTAAGCTCTGGACGATTCAGGTAACCGCGTGACAGACCGTCGCCACCAATATACAGCTCGCCAATCACACCCTCAGGTACCGGGTTCATGTGTTCATCCAGTATGTACACAGTGGTGTTGGCAATGGGTTTGCCAATTGGGACGCTGCGCCAGTCCGGCTGGTCCGCAGGAATAAGGTAGCTGGTTGTAAACGTTGTCGATTCCGTTGGTCCGTAACCGTTAATCAATTTCGTGCCCGGCAGCAGTTTTGCCGCTTTGCGAATATGGCTGATCGACAAGGCTTCACCGCCGGTCATGATGACCCCGCTGCCGCGCAGTATCTCCGGCTCGGTATCAATGATCGAGTTGAACAGGGTGGATGTGAGCCACAACAAATCAATTTGGTTGGCAGCGAAGAAGCGCCGCAGCTCATCCAGCCCCGGCACGCGCTCGCTAAAGATCACGCACTCGCCGCCGTTCAGCAGCGCGCCCCAGATTTCAAGCGTAGAGGCATCGAAGGAAATGGGTGCGAGGACGCCGATGCGCATGCCTTCGTCGAGAGGTGTGAAATAGTTGTTGATGACCAGGCGCAGCACGCTCTTCTGCTCGATCAGCGTGCCTTTGGGTTGGCCGGTAGAACCGGATGTGTAGATCACATAGGCAAGGCTTTCTGCGCTACTCACGGTCGGTGGGTTGCTGTCCGGCAGCGATTCCAGTTGCGCATTGATGCCGTCCAGATCGATACGTTTTGTTTCTCCGGTTGGCAATTGCGGGTTGATGTCGCTGCGTGTGAGCAACACCGGGCTGGCAGTGTCTTCCAGCATGAACTGCAACCGCGCCTCGGGATAGGCGGGATCCAGTGGCACGTAGGCAGCCCCCGCTTTAGTGATTGCGAGTATGGTTGTGATGGCGTCGATACCCCGATCGAGACTCAGTGCAACGAGGGTTTCATGACCGATGCCCTGGTTGCGCAAATAGTGAGCCATCCGGTTTGCACGTGAATTGAGTTCGGCATAGGTCAGCGTTTCTCCATCGCAACTCAGCGCCGTGGCGGTCGGCGTAGCCGCAACCTGCTCCTCGAAACGCGCCTGGATGCCTGTGCGCGGGTAGTCCCGCTGAGTTGTATTTTTTTCTGCCAGGAGCTGCGTGCGTTCCTGGTCAGCCAGAATCGGCAACGAATACAGCGGTACGTCGGGTGTGGCAACAATGGCATTAAGCAACAGTTCAAAATGCTCGGCCAGACGACGGATCGTACTTTCATCGAACAGATCGGTGTTGTAGCTGAAGTGCGCCAGCAGGCCGTCCGGCGATTCCTGAGTTGACAGCGTGATGTCAAACTTTGTGGTGGTGATGTCGAACGCAACATTACTGACATCGAGCCCGGCAAAGCTCATGCCGTCGCCGAGAGGCTGCTGCAACATGAACATCACCTGGAAAAATGGCGTGTAGCTCATTTCGCGACTGGGCTGCAGTTCTTCCACCAGTTTCTCAAAGGGCAGATCTTGATGCGCGTAGGCGGCCAGCGCGGTGTCACGGGTGCGCTGCAGTTGTTCTACAAATGTTGGTTCGCCAGACAAATCATTGCGCAGCACCAGCGTATTGACGAAAAAGCCAATGAGGCCCTCAAGCTGCGTATTGGCGCGCCCCGCTATTGGCGAGCCGACCACAATGTCGGTTTGGCCGGAGTAGCGAGCCAGGAGTGCATTCAATGCCGTGAGCAGCGTCATGAAAAGAGTGGCCTGGTGGCTGGCCGCCAGTGCTTTCAGTTGTTCCAGCGTTTCACGGGGCACCCTGTGTGCGCACGAGCCGCCTGCATAGGTCTGGATGGGTGGGCGTGCCCGGTCGGTGGGTAGTTCAAGCACCGCGGGTGCGTCACGCAGCTGTTCGCGCCAATAGTCGACCTGCCGCTCGTATTCGGGGCCTTGAAAATGTTCGCGCTGCCAGTCGGAGAAGTCGGTGTACTGAACAGGCAGGTCCGGCAGGGTCGAATCCCGGCCCTCGAGTTGGCACGCGTACAGCTCCGCCATGTCTGCACTCATTACATCGATCGACCAGCCATCAGCAATGATGTGGTGCATGGCGATCACCAGAATGTGATCATCCGGTGCAATCGCAATGAGATGCATGCGGAGTAGTGGGCCTTCCCCCAGGTCGAACGGTGCGGCGGTCAGTTCGTTAATGCGCTGCCGGAGCAGGGTTTCATCGGTCACGGATGGTGTTTCACGAATGATTGAAACACGCAGGTCATCCCGCGCTCGCTGAACAGGGCCGTCAGTGGTATCAACAAACACCGTGCGGAGTGCCTGGTGGCGCAGGACCAATGCATCAACCGCTGACTGCAGCGCCGGGTAATTCAGATCGCCGCGCAATCGCAGGGCGCCACAGATAATGTAAGCCGCTGCACTGTCGACGCCCATTTGATCCAGGAACCACAGCCGTTGCTGAGCAAAAGACAGTGGCGCATCGCCGGACTGTTCTCGCGGTGTGATCGCCGGCATATCGGATGTGGTATCGCTGTTGCCTGCCAGCTCGGTCACCAGCCCGGCGACGGTCGGGTTGTTGAACAGGCTGCGCAGTTCCAGGCTTTGCTTGAGCCGGTCGCGCACGCGGGCAATCAGTTGTGTTGCCAGCAGCGAGTGACCGCCCAGCGCAAAGAAATCGTCATGGATGCCGACCTGCTCAAGGTTCAGCACCTCGGCCCAGATAGCGCATAAAGATTCTTCAACCGCGTTGCGTGGCGCGACGTACTCGGCTACGGCGTATTCAGGCGCGGGCAGTTGCTTGCGGTCGATCTTGCCGTTGGGCGTAAGCGGAAACTGCTCAAGCGACATGAACGCGGACGGCACCATGTAGTCGGGCAGATGACTGCGCAGCGCAGTCCGCAGATCGCTCTGCTCGGGCGCGGTGCCCGTGGCGATGTAATAGGCAACCAGACGCTGATCACCCGGCGTGTCTTCACGAAGCACCACGACAGCCTGGTCAATACCGTCGAACCGCAGCAAAGCCGCTTCAATCTCGCCCAGCTCGATCCGGAACCCGCGCAGCTTCACCTGGAAGTCGGTGCGCCCGAGGATCTGCACCTCGCCGTTGGCGCGGAAGCGCGCCAGGTCGCCGGTGCGGTAGAGTCGGGCGTCTGCCGCCGTACTAAACGGATCGGCGATAAAGCGCTCGGCCGTCAGCTCCGGTCGCTCGCGGTAACCGCGCGCGACACTCGCGCCGCCGATGAACAGCTCGCCGTTGACACCCGGTGGTACCGGCTGCAGCTGCTCGTCGAGAATGTAGTAGGTATAGTTCGGCAGAGGGGTGCCCACCGTGATCACGGGAGCATCCGGGTCAAAGCGCTGCACCGAGGCCCACACAGTGGCCTCGGTCGGGCCGTACATGTTCCACAGCTCGGCCGTGCGGCTGTGGATTTGCTCGGCCAGGTCACGGTCGAGTGCCTCGCCGCCGCACAGGGCCACCAGCTCCGCCGTGTCCCGGCCATCCCAGCCACTGCTGAGCAGCAGGCGCCAGGTGGCGGGTGTGGCCTGCATCATGTCGATGCCTTCGGCCAGCAGACTCTGCAACCGGTAGCCGTCACTGGCCTGTTCGCGGTTGGCGAGTACCACCGTGCCGCCGCAATACAGTGGCAGGAACAGCTCCAGCACCGAGATGTCGAAGCTCAGCGTCGTGACCGCCAGCAGGCTGCCACCGGCCCTGAAGCCCGGCGTCTCGGTCATTGCGGCGATGAAATTCGTCGCATGGCGATGCTCGATCTGCACGCCCTTGGGCTTGCCGGTCGAGCCGGAGGTGTAGATCAGGTAGGCAAGGTGCTCCGCACCCGCCGTGCTCACTGCTGCCATCGTGTCGGTGTCTCGATCCACATGAGCGGCGTCTTCGCTCAGCGTATCCACGCAGACGGCCAGACGGTCGTCGCCCGCTACCGCGCTGAGATCGCTCGTGGTGACTACCGTTGTCGCGCCGCAGTCGTCGAGCATGTAGTCAATGCGGTCGCTTGGGTAGGCCGGGTCGAGCGGCACGTACGGCGAGCCGGACTTGAGGATGCCGATGACCCCGATCAGCATCTCGACGCTGCGCTCGCAGCACAGCGCGACGGGGCGGTCCGGTCCGGCGCCCTGCGCCTGCAGCACCCGCGCGAGCTGGTTGGCGCGCGCGTCGAGCTCGCCGTAGCTAAGCGCCGCGCCGGCACAGCGCACCGCCACCGCGTCCGGCTTTGCAGCCGCGGCCTGTTCGAACAGGCCGTGCAGCGTCGCAGGAATCGAGTAGTCCCGTGCGGTTGCATTCCAGTCCTGTATGACCTGCTGTTGCTCGGCGCTTGTCATCAGTGGCAGGTCAAAAACCCGCGTTTCGGGTTTGGCCGCCATCGCTTCCAGCAGCAAAATAAACCGGTCACTCAGCCGCTGGATTGTGGCCGCGGTGAACAGGTCAGTGTTGTACTCGAACGACACGCGCAACTGGCCGGAGTACTCATCGGCATTGACCGACAGATCGAATTTTGCGGCAACGTTTTCTTCGCGTATCGAACGCGCTTCAATGCCACCGAACTCGTGGTTATCCCACGGCTCGTTGTGCAGGTTAAACAACACCTGGAAGATTGGGCTATGGCTCAGATTGCGCGCTGGCTGCAACTCCTCCACCAGTTTTTCAAACGGTATTTCCTGATGTTCAAAAGCATCCAGTGCTGTTTCACGGACCTGCCGCAGTAATTCGGCGAAGCTAAGGTTGCTTTCTAGCCGATTGCGCAACGCCAGCGTATTGATGAATACACCAATTAGCGGCTCGATCTCGCTATGCCGGCGACCCGCAACCGGCGTGCCGATGACCACATCGTCCTGACCGGCATGACGTGCCAGCAACACGTTGAGTCCAGCCAGCAACACCATGAATAGCGTGCTGCCCTGATCACCGGCCAGTCGGTGCAGCGCCTGTGTCAATTCGTCGCTGCAGAATCGGCTATACACGTCGCCATTGAAGGTTTGCAGCGGCGGTCGCGGAAAGTCGGTTGGCAGCTCGATCAGCTCGGGCGCGCCGGCCAGGGCAACGCGCCAAAATTTGAGTTGCGCCAGCAGTTCCGCACCACTTAACTGCTCGCGTTGCCACGCCGCATAGTCTGCATACTGCACAGGCAAGTGCAGGAGCTCGGGGGAGCGTTGTTCGCACTCGGCCGTGTACACCTCAAGCAATTCATTGAAGAACAGGTTCAGTGACCAGCCGTCGGCAGCGATGTGATGCACAACGATCGACAAATACGCGAGCTCAGGTGATTTGTGCAGCACACATGCGCGCAGCAGCGGGCCACTGGCCAAATCAAATGGCAACCCGGCCAGGCGCGACAATTCACTGACTATCGCGGCTTCGTTAAGCTCGCTGACATCGCTCTCTTGCAGCGCGATCTGCACATCAGAGCTGATGACCTGCACAAGCCGCGTATCCTGCTCTTCGAAGCGAGTCCGCAACACGGCATGGCGCTCTACGACCACGTCAATAGCTTGCTGCAGTGCCTGGCAGTTTAATTGCCCGCGCAGTTCGACGGCGAGTGGAATGTTGTAGACCGGATTGCCCGGTTCCATCTGATCCAGGAACCACAGCCGTTGTTGGGCAAATGAGAGCGGTGCTCCCTCCGGATGACTCATCGGCACGATCGGCGCGTCGATCTGCTGAGTGCTGTCGCCCGTGGAAAAATACTCTTGTGCGCTCGCGGCCACTGCCGGCGCAAATTCCGCGACGGTCGGGCTCATGAACAAATCGCGCAGTCGCGGCGCCGCGCTATAGTGATCGCGAATGCGGGCGATCACCTGGGTGCCCAGCAGTGAATGCCCGCCGAGCGCAAAAAAGTCGTCGTGAATGCCGACTTGCTCCACCCGCAGCACGCGTGCCCAGATTTCGCACAATGTCCGTTCCACAGCATTGCGCGGAGCTGTATATTCGGCCGCCTGATACTCCGGCTCCGGCAACGCTTTGCGGTCGACTTTGCCGTTCGGTGTGAGCGGCAGTTCGTTCAGGCTTATGTACGCTGAAGGCACCATGTAGTCCGGCAGCTCCGCCTTCAGCACCGTGCGCAGTTCGTCATCTGTCAGTGCACAGGAGCCGGTATGGTATGCGACCAGCCGTTTGTCGCCCGGTGAGTCCTCCCGCAGCACGACAACTGCCTGCGATAGGCCGTCAATACGCGCGAATGCTGCCTCAATTTCGCCGAGTTCAATCCGGAAACCGCGCAGCTTCACCTGAAAATCAGTGCGGCCGAGAATTTGTACGTCGCCGTCAGCACGAAAGCGCGCGAGATCGCCGGTCCGGTAGAGGCGGTCGCCGTCAGTTGTTGCAAACGGATCCGGAATAAAGCGTTCGGCGTTCAGCTCAGTCCGGTTCAGATAGCCGCGCGCAACCCCGGCGCCACCTATGTATAGCTCGCCGTTGACGCCCAGCGGGACTGGGCGCTTTTGATCATCAAGGATGTAGTAGGTGTAGTTCGGCAGCGGTTTGCCCACTGTAATGACCGATTCGTCTGCCGCAAATTGCTTCACCGATGCCCAGACAGTCGCCTCGGTCGGTCCGTACATGTTCCAGAGTGCTTTTACCCGCGCATCGATTTGCTCCGCTAGCTCACGGTCCAGAGCCTCGCCGCCGCACAACGCGATCAGTTCCGGCTGTCCCTCCCAGCCCGATTGCAGCAGCATGCGCCAGGTTGCAGGAGTCGCCTGCATTACGTCTACGGAGTTCAGCAGGGAGCTCAGCTGATAGCCGTCGGCTGCCTGTTCCCGGGTCGCGATCACGACGGTGCCGCGCCGGTGCAGCGGCAGGAACAGCTCCAGCACTGAAATATCAAAGCACAGCGTGGTGACTGCCAGCAGGCTGCTGCCCTCGGCGTAGCCCGGCGTCTCCGCCATGCCGGCGATAAAATTGACGGCGTTGCGGTGTTCGATCTGCACGCCTTTGGGTTTGCCGGTCGAGCCTGACGTGTAGATGATGTAGGCGAGGTGATCCGGTCGCAGGTCGTCTATATCGGGCGCCTGCTCAGCGGCGTCGGTGAGCCTGGTTTCCGGGTCGGCGAGCGCATCGATGCACAGCGCTGCCGACTCATCATTAGCCAGATGCTGCAGGTCGGCTGTGGTCACCATGACGGCCGCGCCGGAGTCCTCCAGCATGTACGCGATGCGATCCGCCGGGTACGAAGGGTCTAGAGGAACATAAGGCGCGCCCGATTTCAGAATGCCGAGCGCGCCGATCAGCATCTCCACGCCGCGATCGCAGCACAGTGCGACGGGCACATCCGGCCGGGCAACGCGCGCCCGCAGTTCGTGCGCCAGCTGATTCGCGCGTCTGTTAAGTTCGCTATACGTCAGTGATGCCGGATCACAGCGGACCGCAATCTGATCGGGTACCGCGGCAACGGATGCTTCGAACAGTCCGTGCAGGGTGGCCGGAACATTGAACTCCTTGGCGGTCGCGTTCCAGTCGTGTGTAATCTGCCGGACCTCTCGGGAGTCCAGCATCGTCAGGTCATAAACCGGTGATTGCGGTGATGCAGCGATTGCTTCCAGCAGGTTGGCAAAATGTTCGCCGAGGCGGGCGATGCTGTCGGCCGCGAAAAGGTCGGTGTTGTATTCGAGTACGATCCGCAAGCCGTCGCCGTACTCGTCTACATTGACCGACAGGTCAAACTTGGCGGTCACGTTGTCGGACCGGACGGCGTCTGCCTCCAGGCCCGCAAACTTATGCGCTTCCCAGGGCTCGTTATGCAGATTGAACAGCACCTGGAAGATGGGGCTGTGGCTCATGTTGCGGGCAGGCTGCAATTCTTCGACCAGTTTCTCGAACGGCAGCTGCTGATGGTCGAAGGCGTCGAGCGCGGTCTCGCGCACCTGCCGGAGCAGGTCTGTATACGCGGGATTACCGTCGATGTGTGTGCGCAGCGCCAGCGTGTTGACGAAAAAGCCGATGAGCCCTTCGAGCTCCGCTTGCTGCCGGCCTGCGATCGGCGTTCCGATCACAATATCGTTCTGCCCGGAATGGCGCGCGAGCAGCACACTCAGTGCGCTGAGTAACACCATGTAAAGCGTCGAATCCTGATCATTCGCCAGCTGATGCAGTGCCTGCGATGTCGCGGCCGTGCATTCCACGAAATGGAGCGCGCCGTTGAACGTCTGCACAGGTGGGCGCGGGTAGTCGACCGGTAATTCGATCAACTCCGGTGCGCCGGCCAGCTGCTCGCGCCAGAAGTCTGTCTGGCGCTGCAGTTCTGCACCCTGCAGCCAGTCCCGTTGCCAGGCGGCGTAGTCCGCATACTGCACAGGCAGTTCGGGCAGATCTGGGTCACGTGCCGCGCATAACGCCGCGTAAACCTCCAGCAGCTCGGTAAAGAAGACATTGAGCGACCAGCCGTCGGCCACGGTGTGATGGATCACCAGTGACAGGTAATTCAGCTCTGCGCTGTCTTCCAGCAGCGTGACGCGGATCAGCGGGCCTTGACTCAGGTCAAACGGTTCCGCGGCGATCGCCGATAACCGCGTGACAGCAGCGGCTTCGTTGTCGCCGGCAACATCAATGCAGCGAATGCGACTGTCTATCGTGTCGCTTATGAGCTGCACCGGTTCTGTGCCGTGCTCGACAAAGTGTGTCCGCAGAACCGAATGCCGCGCGCAGACCGTATCGACTGCGGTTTGCAGCGCCTCTTTATTAAGCTTCCCGCGCAAGATCAGGTTCAGCGGTATGTTGTAAACCGGGTTGCCCGGTTCGAGCTGATCGAGGAACCACAGTCGCTGCTGTGCGAATGACAGCGGCACGCCGCCGGCTACGTCAACGGGTGTGATGGGTGGCAGGCTGTCAGCGGTCGATTCGCCCATTCCCGCCGCGAATTCGCGAACGCTGGGCTGGTTAAAGAGCGCCCGGAGTTCAACGTTTGGATTGACCTGCGCACGCACGCGCGCAATCAGTCGCGTCGCCAGCAGCGAGTGACCGCCCGACGTAAAGAAATTGTCGTCGATGCCGATCCGGTCAAGCCCCAGTACCTCTGCCCAGATCGCGCACAGAGCTTCCTCGGTGGCGTTGCGGGGCGCAACGAAGTCACTGGTGGCGGTGTACTCGGGAGCCGGCAGTGCTTTCCGGTCGACCTTACCGTTCGGCGTCAGCGGCAGTTCATCCATCTGCAGGAACGCCGCCGGCACCATGTAGTCGGGGAGATCCCGCTGCAGCAAACTGCGCAAATCACTGTGTCCGGTTTCCGCGGTGCCCGTAAAGTAGCCCACGAGCCGCTGATCCCCGGGGGTGTCTTCGCGCAATACAACGACTGCCTGTGACACATCCGGATGCTGCTGCATCGCGTTCTCGATTTCGCCGAGTTCGATACGGAAGCCGCGCAATTTAACCTGAAAGTCAGTGCGGCCAAGTATCTGCAGGTTGCCGTCCGGCAAATAGCGAGCGAGGTCGCCGGTGCGGTACATGCGGGCAGTGCTTTCGTCTGCAAACGGGTCCGGCAGGAATTTTTCCGCGGTCAGTTGCGGCCTGCCGCGGTAGCCGCGCGATACGCCGTCGCCACCGACGTACAGCTCACCCGCGACACCTTCCGGTACAGGTTGCTGCAATTCATCCAGCACGTAGTAGCGCATATTGCCGATGGGCGTACCGACGGCAATCCAAACATCAGTCGGATCATAGCGGTGGCCGGAAGACCAGACAGTGGTCTCCGTCGGGCCGTACATGTTCCAGACACCGGCGCAACGTTTGTGCAGTTCATTGGCAAGCTCACGCTCCAGCGCTTCGCCGCCACACAGTGCCTGCAGCCGTTCATGGCCCTGCCAGCCACTTTGCAATAGCAGCCGCCACGTCGCCGGTGTCGCCTGCAGCATCGTGATGTCCCGGTCGAGTAGCCGCTGCAGTTGTTCGCCGTCGCCGGCCTGCTCGCGACTGGCAATCAGGACGGTGCCGCCGCAGGCGAGGGGCAGCAGCAACTCCAGTACCGAAATATCGAAACAAAGGGTCGTAACCGCGAGCAGCCGGTCATTCGGGCCGAAGCCCGGTTCCGACGTCATGCCGGCGATGAAGTTTACCGCCGAACGATGCTCGATCTGCACGCCTTTGGGTTTACCGGTCGAGCCTGACGTATAAATAATGTAGGCGAGATGCCGGTCGGTCAGTTCCGGCGTGGCGGGTGCCGCGACATCTGCCTGGTCCGGTTCGCCCAGCGTGTCGGCGCACAGCACGGTCAGCCCGTCGGTCGGCAACTGATTGATTAGCGCTGTGGTCGTGACCAGCAGCTTCGCACCTGAATCCTGCAGCATGTAAGCGATGCGATCTTCCGGGTAGGCGATGTCGAGCGGCACGTATGGCGCGCCTGACTTCAGTACACCCAGCACGCCGATGACGAGATCGGCCGTACGGTCAGTGCAAAGCGCAACCGGTTGGTCGGGCGATGCGCCCATCGCTTGCAATTTATGCGCCAGGCGATTCGACAGCCTGTCGATCTCGCGATAGGTGAGCGTGCTGTCTGCAAATTCCACCGCAACCTTGTCGGGATTGCCGGCTGCGGATTCCGCAAACAATCCATGTAATGTAGTTGCATCCGGATAGGCCTGTGCCGTTGCATTCTTTGCAGTCAGCAGCTGTCGCCGTTCGTCCGCGTCAATCAGTGGCAGCGACTGCACCGGCATCTGAGGCTGAGTTACGATGCCATCGAGCAAGGTATTGAAGCGGCGAATCAGCGCGTCGACGGTGCGGCGATCATACAGATCAGTGTTGTACTCGAAATAACCGTGCAGCCCCGCATCGTCTGATTCCCACATCACCAGTGTCAGATCGAATTTGGTGTTGTGGTGCGCGACATTCAGGTCGAGGCTGGTCACGCCTTCAAAAGGCGACCACGGCACGGGCGTGTTTTGCAGTATGAACGCGGCCTGAAACAGCGGCGAGCGGCTCTGGTCGCGATCCGGCTGCAGCTCTTCCACCAGTTTCTCAAACGGGATTTCCTGATGCGCGAACGCGTCAAGTGTGTCGCGCCGGATACGCTGCAGGAATTCATCAAAGCCGGGGTTGTCGCTGAAATCGCTTCTTAGTACCAGCGTATTGACGAAAAAGCCGATCAGCTTCTCAAGTTCAGTCTGGCGGCGACCGGCAATCGGTGTGCCGATCAACAGGTCATTCTGATTGCTGTGCCGCCCGAGCAGCACGCCGTACGCTGCAATCAGCACCATATAAAGTGTGCAGCCGTGCTGTTGCGCCAGTTTGTTGAGTGCCGCGGCGATGCGGGTGTCGACCTGCCAGCCGGTGACATCACCATTAAAGGTTTGTACCGGCGGGCGCGGCCGGTCGGTTGGCAGATCGAGTGCGAAGGGTGCGCCGGTCAGCCGTTCTTTCCAGTAGCCGACCTGTCGATCAAGTTCTTCGCCCTGCAGCCACTCACGCTGCCAGATTGCGTAGTCGGCATACTGAGCGGGAAGCGGCAGCAGCAGCGCGTCGATTCCCGCGCACTCGGCCGCGTACAGCACGCCGAGTTCCTGCATCAGAATCTTATTCGACCACGCATCAGAAATAATGTGATGGATCATCACCATCAGCACGTGATCGTTCGGCGCAGTTGCAACTAAATGAATGCGCAGTAAAGGCCCATGCGCCAGATCGAAAGGCTGGGTGAACAGCTCGGCCAGCCGGCTGTTGACGACTTCGTCCGCTGCACCGGGCATTGCGTGGCGATGCAACGGCACCGCAGCCGCTTCGGGTACAACCTGCACCGGCCCGTCACCCGTGTCGACAAAGTGGGTGCGCAGCACGGCATGCCGCAGTGCCAGTTTGTTGAATGCGCGTTCCAGCGCATCAGGATGCAGCTCGCCCTGCAGACGGGTTGCCCAGGTCAGCGTGTACACGGTGCTGCCGGGCTCAAGTTGATCAAGGAACCACAAACGCTGCTGGCTAAACGACAGCGGTATCGCAGCGGGCCAGTCGCCTTCTGCGGCGGCCTTTAGCTTCGGTGCTGCGGTGGTGGTCGTGCCGCTGTCGATAATTTCGGCAAGTCCGGCAATCGTCGGATGGTCAAACAATGCGCGCAGCGGCAGCTCACAGTCGAGCCCGTCACGCACGCGCGCCATCAACTGCGTAGCAATCAGTGAATGACCACCGAGCGCAAAGAAATCATCCGTGACGCCGGGCGTATCCACGCCGAGGATGTCCTGCCAGATCCCGGCGAGCGCTGCTTCTGTTTGGTTGCGGGGTGCGACGTAGTCGCTGCCGGCTGCCGGCGCGCCCGGCCGGGGCAGGGCAGCGCGGTCCAGCTTGCCGTTAGGCAGTAACGGAATCTCCGGGACGCTGATGATGGCAGCAGGAATCATATAGTCAGGAACACGCTCGCGCAGATGCGCGCGCAATGCGTCGACATCCGGTGCCCCCGCCGTGCCTGCTACATAGGCGGTCAGTCGTGGCTCAGCGTCATCCGTAGAATCGTCATCCTTAAGCAGCAACACTACACTTGCGGCAACGCCGGGATGGCTGCGCAGAGCTGCTTCCACTTCGCCGGCTTCGATACGGTTACCGCGCACTTTCAACTGCGTGTCTGCGCGCCCCGTAAATATCAGGTTGCCGTCTATATCGTAGCGGGCCAGATCACCGGTGCGGAACAGCGGCACACCATCGCTGTCGCGGCTGAAGCGTTCGGCAGTCAGTTCCGGCGCATTCCAGTAGCCGGGTGTCAGGTAAGGGCTGCGTATGCAGATTTCACCGCTGAGTGCGGTTTCCTCGCCATTGTCATCCAGCAGGCGCACTTCAATACCGCTGACGGGTTTGCCCGCGGGCAGGGTGTCGGCGGGTATGGGTGTGTCCTGATCGGCGAAGTACTGCAGCGTCATGGTCGACTCGGTCAGGCCGAGTCCGTTCACAAAAACGGTGTCGCGAGCAAAGCGTTCGCGGAACAGTTGCAAATCATCCGGGCGCGCTTCCTCGCCACCGAGCACAACGATACGTACGTTGTTCACATGCCCTTCATGCTGTGCGAACAGATAGCGATACACGGTGGGCGTGGCATGAAACACCGAAATCCCGAGTGTTTCGATGCGGTCGACCAGTGTCGCGGGTGTTTCAGCCGTTTTCAGGCTGATGGGCGAGACGCTGGCGCCGTTCAGCAACGCGCCGAAGATATCCTGAATGGCGGCATCGAATCCGTACGGCGAAAACAATGCCAGCCGGTCATCGTTGGCCAGATGCAGCGTATTGGTGTAAGTCGCGACCTGATGGAGCGTATTCCGGTGCGTTTGCATCACGCCTTTCGGCGTTCCGGTCGATCCGGACGTAAACAAAATGTACGCAAGTGAATCAGGTTCGATGCTGATTTGCGGCGCCGGCAGAGTCAGCTCTGCATCAGGCGATACGGTAACCACCGAGCTGGCCCGGTTGTTGATGCCGGCCAGTTCGGTCGCGGCCGCGACATGCTCCGCCACCGTCACGACTGCCCGGAGGTCGGCATCCAGTGTGATCGCGCGCAGACGCAGTTCCGGTGCATCGGGGTCCAGCGGCACATACGTAGCACCGGCCTTCATGGCGCCCATCAGGCCCGCGATCATCGGCGCATCGTGATTCAGTAGCAGACCGACCCGGTCACCCGGTGAAATACCGGCCGCCAGCAAATCGGCTGCCACAGCATTGGCCCGCGCATCGAGCTCCCGGTAGCTCCATTGCGTCTCTGCTGTGCGTACCGCGACTGAATCAGGGTAACGCGCAACAATCGCGCTGAAGCGGCGCGGTATGTTGCCGTCGACGCCTCCGGTGCTAAAAAACTCGAACTCTTTGTCCGGTCGCACAGCGGGTTGCTGGTCACGAAGCGCGGGCACCGGTAAGCGCAACAATTCAGCGACGCTAGCGTCCGGCTGTGCAAGCAGTCCCCGCAACAGGCTCAGGTAGGTATCGCCCAGCTGCGCGGCACTGGCCGGCGTGTAGTAACCGAGGTCGTAGGAGAGCCTCAGCACCAACTGACTGCCGACACTTACAGCTGCAGACAGCGGGAAGTTGGTCCAGCCGACCGACTGCATATCGCGAATACGCACGGCGTTGCGATCTTCCCAGAGTGCGCTCGCGTCCGGATAGTTTTCGAAGATCATCAGGCTGTGAAACAGTTGTTTGCCCCGCGGCACATCTGACCAGCCCTGTATATCGGTCAGCGATGCGTACTCGTACTGACGGGCAGATAACTGACCGTCCTGCACGGTGGCAAGCCAGTCGCGCGCGCTTTGTTTTGGATCAACGGTTGTGTAAACGGGGACGGTGTTCAGGAACAGTCCGATAATGTCTTCGACGTTAGCCAGGTCCGCCGGCCGACCGGATGTGGTGGCGCCAAACAGTACTTTGTCATTGCCGGTATAGCGGCTGATCATCAGTGACCAGAGGCCCTGCGCCAGAGTGTTTAGTGTCAGCCGCAAGCGTCGCGCGAGTTCGCGCAGCGCCCGCGTCTCCGCCGCAGACAATGTGGCGAAATAGCGATCAAAATCGTGGTCTTCCTGCACGCCGCGGAAGATTTTCTGCGCGCCGGGCAGCGGCGTGGGCGCATTGAAGCCGGCCAGGGTTTCGCGCCAGAACTGTTTCGCCTCATCCCGATTTTGAGCCTGCAGCCAGTCGATGTAATCTCGGTAGGAGCGGGCCGGTGCGAGTTTGGGTTGTTCGGCCCGCGACAGCGCATCGTAGGTGCTGAACAGTTCGTTCAGAAGAACCGGAATCGACCAGCCATCGATGATGATGTGATGATGGCTCCAGACAAACTTGAATTGCTGATTGCCGCAATCAAACAGGTACAGCCGCATTAACGGGGCGTGCTCCAGTTCGTAGCCTTGTTCCCGGTCAGCATTGAGCAATGCGGTTAGCTGCGCGGATTGTTCGTTCTCGCTCAATGACCGCCAGTCGCCGGTGCTGATAGTGACAGTAGCGCGCTCGTGTACAACGGCCAGCGGGATGTCGCCTGCAGAGGTATGAAAACTGGTGCGCAGTGCAGTGTGCCGGTCGATCACGTGTTGCCAGGCCTGCTCAAACCGCTGCGCGTCGAGATCGCCTTCGAGATCCCAGACGACCTGAGTCACATAGACCTGACCCGAGTGCCCCGTGTTGCTGTCGGCGATCAGGCTGTGGAACAGCATGCCATGTTGCATCGGCGTAACCGGATACACCTCTTCGAGGTCCGGGTGGGCGCGCAGCAGCTCGTCCAGAGCGGTCTGGCTCACCGGTGCGAGCGGGAAGTCGCTGGGTGTATAGCCCAGCGATGCGCCGGACCCACAGTGCTCGATGATTTCGCTCAGTGCCTGTTTGAAGCACTCAGCAAGCCGGGCGATGCTGTCCGCATCATGCAGGTTGCGGCTGTAGTTGATGGCCAGATTGAGCTGCCCTTCGAACACGCTGCCATTGATGTCGAGCAGGTGTGTACGCTGCCGTCGCGGACTTTGCTCGTAGCCGCGACTGCCTTCGACGGCGGTCAGCAGCGCGTCGTCGCTGAAGCTCTGGTCGAATTGGCCGAGGTAATTAAACATGACCTGCGCGTCCGGGATCTCCGCCATCGCCGGCGCCGAGAGGTAGCGCAACACACCGTAACCAAAGCCTTTGTCCGGAATCGCGCGCAGCTGTTCTTTGACGCGCTTGATCGTGGCGGCGGTCGATTCCCCGGCGCTGGTGCTCAGGCACACCGGATAGATCGACGTAAACCAGCCGACCGTGCGCGATACATCGAGGCTGGTGAATTTATCTTCACGGCCGTGGCCCTCGAGGTCTACCAGCAGGCTGTCGAGCCCTGACCATTGCTGCCAGGCTCGCGCCAGTGCAGACAGCAGAAGGTCGTTGATCTGAGTGCGGTAGGCGCGCGGCGCGTCCTGCAGCAATCGCCTGGTCAGTTGGCTGTCGAGGCTGATCGTTTCGCTGTCCAGCGAAGCCATGGAGTTATCACCACCGGCGCGATCCACGGGTACTGCGGCCGAATCCGGCCAGTTGCGACCGAGCCACCAGGCTCGCTCTGCATCCAGTGCTTCATCCTGACTGTAGTCCTCGAGCGCGAGTGCCCAGTCGCGGAACGAACTTGTTTTGGCGGGCAGCTGCAGCGGTTCGCCTGAGCGCGCCGCGTCACAGGCCGATGCGAGATCTTCGAGCAGGATGCGCCAGGACACGCCGTCAACGGCGAGGTGGTGAATCACAATGATCAATTGTTGCGGCTGCGTTGCGCCGCGCTCAATCAGCAGGCCGTGCAGCAGGCAGCCGCCGCTGAGGTTGATGTTCGCCTGCAGATTACCCGCGGCATCGATGATGGCATTTTCAGCCGCCTCATCGTCCTGCCCGCTCACGTCTATATCGTGCAGCACGTCGGCACTGCCGGCATCCGCAAATTGCTGGTGCCACACGGAGTGCTGTTGTTTGAACTGCAGTCGCAATGCGTCGTGGTGTGCGACGAGTGTTTGCAGCGCGGTAAGTAGTGCCGCACGTTCGATCCGCTTATTGAACTGCAGTCGCAGCGACTGATTGAAATGCTGCGGATCGATCGGGGTGGTTGCAAAAAACCAGTGCTGTACCGGCGTCAGTGGTGCGGCGCCCGTGACGGCCCCTTGTTCAGCCACCGCCTTGCCTGTGGTGCCGGCGACAGCCGCCAGCTCCGCAACTGTCTGGTAGCGAAATACCTGCTTGGGTTGCAGGTGTAGCCCTTCTTTGGCAGCCCGGGTGATGATCTGAATGCTGAGAATCGAATCGCCGCCAAGTTCGAAGAAGTTGTCGTGGATGCCCACCCGGTCGACACGTAACAAGTCGCTCCAGATCTGCGCCAGTGCGGTTTCGACAGGCGTGCCAGGCGGCACATATTCGTTGCCGACGTCACGGGTTCCTTCGGGCTCCGGCAGCGCTTTGCGATCAACTTTGCCGTTGGGCAGGAGCGGGTACTCGTCCAGTGCAACGAATGCGGCAGGCACCATGTAATCCGGCAGCGTTGTTTTCAGCGCGTCACGAAGTTGCGGTATCTCAGGTCGCTTACCACCGGTACCGGTCACGTAAGCAACCAGCTGTTTGTTGCCGGGAATATCTTCGCGCAATAACACGAGGCTCTGCTCGACGGCAGGCAGTGCATCCAGACTGGCTTCGATTTCGCCCAGCTCGATACGGAAGCCGCGGAGTTTGACCTGATGGTCGATGCGGCCAAGAAACTCGATCGCGCCGTCATTGCGATAGCGGGCCAGGTCGCCGGTGCGATAAACGCGGGCATCGGGATCGGCCGCGAACGGATCAGGTATAAAACGCTCTGCTGTCAGATCCGGGCGATTGGCATAGCCACGCGCGACCTGCACGCCGCCGATCCACAGTTCGCCGGCCACGCCCTGCGGGGCCGGTTCGCCGTTCGGTTCGACTATATATATAAGTGTATTGGCGACCGGATGGCCGATCGGCACCGACTGCTCACGGCTGTCGCGGCGACACGCCCAGTAAGTCACGTCAATGGCGGCTTCAGTCGGGCCGTACAGATTGTGCAGCCCGGCATCGAGAGTCAGGTAGAAACGAGTCTGCAGGTCATGCGACAACGCCTCGCCGCTACAGATGACGCGCCGCAGGCTGGTGCAGGACCTGGCCTGATCGTTCTGCAGGAAGACCTGCAACATCGACGGGACAAAGTGCAGTGTGGTGATGCGTTGCTCGCGTATGAGATCGCACAGGTAGTCGCTGTCTTTGTGTCCCCCGGGGCGGGCAACAACAAGAGTGGCACCACTAAGTAGCGGCCAGAAAAACTCCCAGACCGATACATCGAAACTGAACGGCGTTTTTTGTAGCACGCGATCATCCGCTGTGAGGCCGTATTCGTCCTGCATCCAAAGCAGCCGGTTGCAGATACCCCGGTGCTCATTCATGACGCCCTTCGGTCGGCCGGTCGATCCTGACGTGAAAATCACGTATGCGATATTGTCGGGGCCGGCAACCGGCGCGGGGTTCGCGCCGTCCTGGTCCAGCAGCGCGGGCGCATCGTCAACTGACAGCACCGTTGCATCATTCGCCGGCAGCGTGCCGGCCAGATGTGTCTGACTCAGGATCAGTGTCATGCCGGCGTCTTCCAGCATGTGCTGCAGACGTTGCTCCGGATACTCGGGGTCAAGCGGCACATAGGCACCGCCGGCCTTCACGATGCCAAGCAGCGCCACGACCATTTCGACCGAGCGTTCCATATAAACGCCGACCATGTCGTCGGCGCCGACGCCGCGCCCGCGCAGCCAGTGAGCCAGCTGATTCGCGCGTGTATTGAGCTCCGCGTACGTCAGCCGGGTGTTCTCGCAAATCAGTGCAGTGGCATGGGGCGTAGCCTCAGCCTGTTTTTCGATCAATGACTGCAGTGTTGCATCACGCGGGTAGTTGACTGCCGTGTCGTTCAGGCTGGTCAGCAGATGGCGTCGTTCTGCGGTGTCGAGCAGTGGCAGGCGACTGACCGGCAGGTCGGGATTGGCTGCGATCCCGCCGAGCAGGACTTCGAAGTGCGCGAGCAGCCGTTCAACCGTTTCAGCATCGAACAGGGCCGTGGAGAACTCCGCTTCAGCCGCAATGCCTTGCGGAGTCTCGGCAACGGCCAGTGTCAGATCGAACTTGGAAGTGCCGTAATCAAATTCCAGTGGTGCAAACTTCAGCCCGTGCGCGGATTCACTGCCGCCCGCCGTGTTTTGCAATACAAACTGCACCTGAAATACAGGTGTGTGGCTGAGATTACGCTCAGCGCCAAGTTTATCGACGACGCGATCAAACGGCAGATCCTGATTGGCGAATGCATCCAGCGAGCGTTCTCGGATTTGTTCCAGAAAGTGACTGAACTCAGGGTCACCCGTCAGGTCGCCGCGTATGGCGAGAGTATTCAGCAGCAGGCCGATGAGGCCTTCCAGCTCAGTGCGCTGACGGCCTGCAACGGGCGTGCCGACAACAATGTCATCCTGACCGGAGTAGCGTGACAGCAACACCTGAAACGCTGTCATCAACAGCATGAACAGCGTGACATTGCGGTCACCGGCCATCTCTTTCAGCTCGCGGCTCAGCTCGCCCGGCAGCTGTCGCCTGACTTTCGCGCCGGCATAGCTTTGTTCCGCGGGGCGCGGCCGATCGGTTGGCAGTTCGATAACCGGTGGCGCGCCGCGGAGCTGTTCTTTCCAGTAATCCAGCTGCGCGTCGATGACGGCGGACCCGTCGCGGCTGCGTTGCCAGCTGGCATAGTCCGCCATTTGCAGTGGCAGCGGATCAAGCTGCAAGGGTTTGCCGTCGCAGCGGGCGGAATAGAAGGCGAACAGTTCAGTCTGTAAGACGTCGAGGGACCAGCCGTCGATGATGATGTGGTGAACGACGAAGCAAAGCACCCAGTCATCTCTGCCGGCTTCAATCAGCGCGACTCGCATCAACGGGCCGGTTGCGAGGTCGAAGTGCGTCTTCGCCAGTGTTTCGACCCGGTTGCGCAGCTCTTTGTCGGTGGCGCCCGGCAGCGAGATGCGCTCGATAACTATCGGGCAATCATCACGAATGACCTGGACAGGGCCGCTGTCGGTATTCCGGAACGTTGTGCGCAGACTCTCGTGCCGGTTCGCCAGATCTGCAATGGCGCCCTGCAATGCATCCGGGTTCAGTGAGCCTTGTAAACGCGCCGCCCACGGAATGTTGTACACGGAGCTGCCGCCCTCAAATTCTTCGAGGAACCAGAAGCGCTGTTGTGCGTACGACAGCGGCAGCGGGGCATTGCGGTCCGCAAGTGGCAGCGGGGCCGTGTCCTGTGATGCCGCCGCATTGCCCGTGCTGATCAGCTCGATCAATTCGTCGCGACTGGCCTTAAGGCGCTCACGCAACTCAGCTGTCAGCGCGCCCTTCGGCGCGTTCACACTCAGCTTGCCGTCTTTTATCGACAGCTTGATGCGCGCTTCTTTCAGCTGTTGCAGGAGCTCAGTCGTGCTCACAGCTCGAACTCCTCGCGATCTTCGTCATCTTCGGCTTCTGTTGCATCCTGCAGTTCCCCGGCCATTTGCAGGGCTTGTATAGCGGCGGCGAGCAACTCGGGGGTCGGGTTGCGAAAGACATATTTTAACGGCAGGTCGACGCCCATGGCGGCCCGAATTCTGGCCGTTAGCTGCGTTGCCAGAAGCGAGTGGCCGCCTAGTGCAAAGAAGTCATGGGTCACGCCGGCATCCGTCAGCCCCAACACTTCTTTCCATAACCCGACCAGTTGCTCTTCGGTCGCGTTACGCGGCGCCACGGTGGTGCCCGCCGTATCTGCATAATCCGGCACGGGCAGGGCGCGGCGCGCCAGTTTGCCGCTGGGTGTTAAAGGCAGTGCGTCGAGCCGGACAATCACTGAAGGCACCATGAATTCCGGCAGCTGATCGCGCAGATACTGCCGCAGCGCTGTCGTGTCGGCTGCATCGTCGGCGGTATTGTCAGCCGCGACAACGTAAGCCACCAGCCGTTTATCACCCGGCGCGTCTTCACGAATGATCACGACAGCCTGTCGCACATCGGCATGGCGGCTGAGCGCGGTCTCGATTTCACCCGGCTCAATGCGGAAACCACGCCATTTCACCTGATCATCGGTGCGACCCAGGTAGTCGAGATTGCCATCCGCGCGCAGCCGCACACGATCGCCCGTGCGGTAAATCCGGTTGCCATCGCGCCAGGGATCGGGACCAAACTTCTCAGCAGTCAGTTCCGCCCGGTTCAGATAGCCGCGGGCAATCTGCCGGCCACCCAGATAGAGTTCGCCGGGCACGCCGACCGGCAGCGGTTGGCGCTGTTTATTGAGTACATAAACCTGTGTATTGGCCACCGGCGTGCCGATCGGCGGCAGCGCCGGCCAGTTGTGCGGGTCACCTTCCATCGTGTACGCCGTCGTCACGTGTGTCTCGGACGGCCCGTAGTGGTTGTGCAGGCGCGCACCCGGCAGTTGCACGAACATGTCACGCACCGCAGGCGTTACCTGCAACTGCTCGCCCGCCACGATGACGTCTTTGATGCAGTAGTCATGGCTGCCTTCAGCGACGGCCTCAGCCAGCGGCTGCAGAGCGGCGAACGGCAGGTATACACGGTCAATTCGTTGCCGGCTGATATGTTGCGCCAGCGCGGGCATGTCGCGACGTGATTCTTCATCGATCAACACGACGCAGCCGCCCTGAGCCCAGGTGGTAAACAGCTCCTGAAAGCTCACGTCGAAGCTCAGCGATGCAAATTGCAGCGTGCGCGCCGCTGCATCAAGCCCCGGTTGTGCGTTTTGCCACTGAACCAGATTGGAGAGATTGATGTGTGTGAGCTCAACGCCTTTCGGCTTGCCGGTCGAACCCGATGTGTAGATCACATACACCGACCCGTCGGCATAATTGTCGATAGCCTGATTGTGGATAGCCGAATTGTCGACGCCGTCCTGCCAGTCATGCTGATCGAGCAGCAGGGTTGCGGCGTCATGTGCGGGCAAATCGTCAGCCAGTGCTGTTTCCGTCAGCAGCGCAACCGCTGCCGCATCATCCAGCATCGTGGCGATACGCTCAGCCGGGTAATTCGGGTCGACAGGTACGTAAGCTGCGCCGGTCTTCAGTGTGGCAAGCACGCCGATGGCCGTTGCGATGCTCCGCCCGGCACAGATGCCTACCCGTGTGCCGGGTGCGGCACCGGCATCCTGCAGTGCGCGTGCCAACGAATTTGCGCGGCTGTTCAGTTCGCGATAACTCAGCGTGGTATCACCATCGCTCAGCGCGTCAGCATCCGGTGTTGCAGCGGCCTGTCGTTCGACAAGCGCAGTTACGCTAAGTGCTTCAGTATCAGCGTCCGCACGGTTGCTTGCATCGAGCAGCTGATCGCGGTCGGACTCGCTGAGTAACGGAATCTGCGACAGCGGGCGTGCGGGATTGTCGGCGATGCCTTTCAGCAACGTCGCGAAGTGATCGAGCATGCCGCTGATAGTGGTGGCGTCAAACAGATCGGTGTTGTACTGCAGGCCGGTCCGCAGGCCGTCAGGTGTTTCGGCCATTTCCAGCAACAGGTCAAATTTCGCGATGCCCATTTCGAAGCCGACGGTGCGCGCCTGCGGTGAGCCGAAGTCGATATCGCCGTCGGGATTATTCTGCATGACAAACATGACTTGAAAAATCGGTGCATGGCTCATCGCGCGCTCAGGCTGCAGCTCCTCGACCAGTTTTTCAAACGGCAGATCCTGATGCTCGTAGGCACCCAGCAGTGTTTCTCTCACCGCGCGCAGGTGGGTCGTAAATTCCGGGTCATCCTCCATGCGGGCGGGGATAGCCAACGTGTTGCTGAGGAAACCGATCAGCCCTTCGAGCTCGGTCCGCTGGCGGCCCGCAATCGGGGTGCCGACCACCACGTCAGTGCTTGATGCATAGGTGGCCAACAACACGTCGAATGCCGCAAGCAGCAGCATAAATAACGTGCAGCTTTGCTCACCGGCGAGCTGCTGCAGGCGTGCCTGCAATGCAGTGTCCAGCCAACGCACTTCGCTGGCACCGTTGAAAGTTTGCTCTGCGGGCCGCGGCCGGTCCGTCGGTAAGTCCAGCACCGGCGGCATCTCAGCAAGCTGCTGACGCCAGTACTCCAGTTGCGATTCGAGAGCGGGGCCCGCCAGCCAGCTGCGTTGCCAGGCCGCAAAATCCGCGTACTGAATCGGCAGCTGCGGCAGTGCCGCGTCGGTTTCGGCCACGGCGGCCCGGTACAGGGCGGCCAGTTCGCTGAGTACGATACCCAGTGACCAGCCGTCCGAGACGATATGGTGCATGACCAGCAGCAGGACGCGCTTCGCGGGCTGGTCGGTGTTGATCAAATGTGCGCGGAGCAGGGGGCCGGCCGACAAATTAAACGGCAACTGTGAGAGTTCAGTCAGTTTTTCAAGCAACGGGTCCAGCGCCAGCGCTGCTTCGTGCCGGGCTATATCGATCGACACATCGTCATGCACAATCTGATGTGCTGCTTCTCCCGCACCACTGAAACGAGTGCGCAGCGTTTCATGTCGGGTCATTAACTGGCTGATCGCAACTTGCAGTGCGGGCACATCAATTTCGCCCGTCAACTCAACTGCCACCGGAAAGTTGTACGCGGGATTGCCCGGTTCAAGTTGATCAAGAAACCACAACCGTTGCTGCGCAAACGACAGCGGCACGGGTGAGCCGGGCTCCGCATGACGACGCGGAATCTGTTCTGACGGATGGAGAGCCGAAGTATTGGCATCGGATGCGTCCAGCAGCCCGGCGAATTCAGCAACCGACGGCCGCTCGAACAGGCTGATGAGCGGCACCTCGCGCCCGGTTGCATCGCGTACACGCGAAATCAGCTGGGTGGCAAGCAGCGAATGTCCGCCGAGGCTGAAAAAATCATCGTGGATACCGACCCGGCTCACGCCGAGCACATCGGCCCAGATGCCGGTCAGTGTCTCTTCGACAGGGGTGCGCGGCGCGACGTACTGCTGAGCCCCGTCTCCATAGTCGGGTACCGGGAGAGCCCGCCGTGCGACCTTGCCACTGGGCGTCAGCGGTAACTCAGGAAGTACGACGAGAATCGACGGCACCATGTAGTCCGGCAGCCGGGATTTCAGCCACGTGCGTGCGTCATCGGTGTCGACTGTGCCCGTCAGGTAGGCGACCAGCCGTCGGTCGCCGGGATTGTCTTCGCGCAGCATCACGACAGCCTGGCCGACATCGGGATGGCCGCTCAGGACAGATTCGATCTCGCCCGGTTCGATGCGGAAGCCGCGCCACTTTACCTGATCATCCGTGCGGCCGAGGTATTCCAGATTACCGTCAGCGAGAAAGCGCACGCGGTCGCCCGTGCGGTACAGACGGTCGTTGGCATTACGGCTGTACGGGTCCGGCAAAAAACGTTCTTCTGTCAGTTCCGGTTGATGCAAATAGCCGCGCGCAATCTGAGCGCCACCCAGATACAGCTCGCCCGGCACACCGATCGGCACCGGTTCACGATGCTCGTCAAGCACATAGGCGGTCGTATTCGCGACGGGGGTGCCGATGGGTGGCAGCGGCATCCAGTCGGCCGCATCCCCCGACAGCGTGTATGCGGTTGTCACATGTGTTTCGGACGGGCCGTAGTGATTATGCAGGCGTGCGTTACCGAGCCTGCCGAACAGCGTCCGAATTGCGGGCGTGATTTGCAACTGCTCGCCGGCGACGATGATATCTGTGACGCAAAAGTCGCCGACATCGATTGCCGCATCGCTCACTGCGAGCACATCAGCAAGTGGCTGCAGCGCCGCGAAGGGCAGAAACAGCCGCTCAATCCGCTGATCCCTGATGCAGCGTGCCAGTGCCGGCATGTCGCGACGGGTTGCTTCGTCAACCAGCACAATGCAACCGCCCTGTGCCCAGGTCGTGAACAGTTCCTGAAAGCTGACGTCAAAACTCAGCGAAGCAAATTGCAGTGTGTTTGCCGGCGTATCCAGCCCGGGCTGGTTTGACTGCCACTGTATGAGATTGCTGAGATTGCGCTGTGTCAGCTCGACGCCCTTCGGTTTACCGGTTGAGCCGGACGTATAGATCACATATACCGAGCCATCGCTGTAATTGGCAGCATCCGGGTCTTCGCCGCGCCGGTTCTCTCGGTCCAGGTCAATCTGGTCCAGGTCAATCTGGTCCAGCAGCAGTATCTCGGCCTGGGTGTCAGGCAAAGTTGCCGCGATATCTGACTGAGTGATCAGCAGCGTCGCCTGTGAGTCCGCCAGCATCGTCGCAATGCGCTCGGCCGGGTAGTGCGGGTCGATCGGCACGTAAGCGGCGCCGCTTTTCAGTGTGGCCAGTACCGCCACCGCGGTGTCTATCCCGCGGTGTGCGCAGATGCCCGCCAGTCGGCCCGTTCCCGCGCCCTTATCCCGCAACTGGCCTGCCAGCTTGTTGGCGCGAACGTTCAGTTCCCGATAACTGAGTGTGCGGTCACCGAAACTGATTGCCGGCGCATCGGGTGTCCGGGCAACTTGTTGCGTGACGAGTTCATGCACAGCGAGCGGCTGCGTCTCGGACGCCGTCCTATTAAAGTCGCTCAGCACCTGATTGCGTTCATCCGGGCCCATGAGCGGGGCGCGCATGACGGGTTGCTCAGGGTTGGCGACGACGGAGCGCAACAGCAGCTCAAAATGATCGAGCATGCGGCCTATGGTGGCTGTGTCGAACAGGTCGGTGTTGTATTCGATCAGTGCGGACGCGCCGTCATTAAGCTCAGTAACAAACAGTGTGAGGTCGAATTTGGCTGTGCCCGTATCCAGTACGAGGCTCTCGGCCTGTAAATCTGCAAACGGCAGCCCCTTGCCTGCGCCGTGATGCAGAACAAACATGACCTGAAAGAGCGGTGAGTAGCTCGTCGAGCGCTCGGGGTGCAGTTCTTCCACGAGTTTTTCAAAGGGCAGATCCTGATGTGCAAACGCACCGAGGCTGGCTTTCTTGACCTGCGCGAGCAGTTCCGCAAACGTCGGGTCATGCTCCAGGCTGATGCGCATGCCGACTGTGTTGACGAAGAAGCCGATCAGCCCTTCGAGCTCGGTGCGTTTGCGGCCCGCGATCGGTGTGCCTATCACCAGATCAGGGGCTGCTGCCCAGCGTGACAACAACGTCGCGAAAGCAGCCAGGTAGAGAATGAATTGTGTGCATCCTGCCTGCTGCGCCAGAGCTTTCAGCCCGTCGGCCAGCTGCGCATCAATGGGCCGCTCGAGTGTTGCGCCCGCATGGGTCTGGATGCGCGGGCGTGGTCGGTCGAGCGGCAGCTCGAGCAATTCCGGAGCGTCTGCGAGGTGTTCGCGCCAATACCGGAGTTGCGTCTCCAGTTCGTCGCCGCTGAGCCATTCATGCTGCCACTCCGCGTAATCGGCGTACTGAACCGGGAGCTCAGGAAGCTCCGGCTCGCGATCGTTGTGCGCACATTCGTAGAATGCGACAAGTTCGCGGTACAGCACATCAAGCGACCATGCATCGGCAATGATGTGATGGATGACCAGCAGCAGTACATGCTCGTCGTCGTTCCGTCGCAGCAGATGCACCCGCAGCAAGGGGCCGCGTGCGAGATCAAACGGTTCCGCCGCAAATGATCGCAGCATTGCCATTTCATCCTGGGCGCCGCATTCGCTTTGCATAACCGGCACGGGAGAAGGTGCTTCAGCGATGACCTGAATCGTCTCCTGATCGACCGCATCAAACGTGGTGCGCAGCGTTTCATGTCTGGCAACCAGTTGGTTCACCGCCGTTTGCAATGCGCTGACGTCAAGGTCACCACGCAAGCGGAACGCCATATTGATGTTGTAGACCGGGCTGCCCGGTTCAAGCTGATCCAGAAACCACAGGCGTTGCTGCGCGAACGATGCCGCCGCCTCGAACTCTCCGGCGTCGTTATTCGCGTCGTTCAGTGCATCGACTGACGTGTGGGTAGATTCAGTCATGCGCTATTTCGTTGGCTTGCGCCGGCGCCGTCGTTGCTTGCGGGTGATCGGTGCGATGCCCGCATCGGTCTGGCCGCTGTCCCGTCTTGCTGCCACCGTGTCTGCAAGCGCTGCCACGGTCGGCGTTTCAAACAGTTTGTCGAGTGGCACATCGACCTGCATTTTTTCGAGTACGCGGGCCACCAGTTTGATCGCGATCAGCGAGTGACCGCCGAGAGCGAAGAAATCATCATGAATACCGACCTGCTCGACATCGAGTATGTCCTGCCAGATGCGGGCCAGCGTTTCTTCTATGTCGTTACGAGGCGCGACATACTCGCGTTCGCTGACCCATTCGGGTTCGGGCAGCGCTTTGCGGTCGACCTTGCCGTTTGAGAGCAGCGGAAACTCTTCCAGTGTGACAAACACTGACGGGACCATGTAGTCGGGCAGTTGTCGGCCCAGCTCTTTTTGCAGTGTCTCGATATTGGGCATGGTATCGGGCGTGTCACCAATGGCCGGAATCAGGTACGCAACCAGCTGCTGGTTACCCGCGGAACGTTCGCGCACCATGACGACGCTCTGGGCAACGGACTCATTCGCATCAATTGCGGCTTCGATTTCGCCGAGTTCGATGCGGAAGCCGCGAAGTTTGACCTGATGATCGATCCGGCCCAGGTACTCGATGGCGCCGTCGTCGCGATAACGGACCAGGTCGCCCGTGCGGTAAACACGCGCCGCCGGATCATCGCTGAACGGGTCGGCGATGAAGCGCTCGTCCGTGAGCTCCGGACGATTCACATAGCCACGCGCTACCTGCACGCCGCCGATCCATAATTCGCCGGCGACGCCGACGGGTGCGGGGTCGCCGCTTTCTTCAACGATATACAGCTTGGTATTGGCTGTGGGGAAACCAATGGGCACGGCCGGGACTTCGCTGTCGCGCTCGCAACGCCAGTATGCGACTTCAATCGCGGCTTCAGTCGGGCCGTACAGATTGTGAAGTTCGGCATCGCTGATGGCAAAGAATCGCTCGGTCAGGTCATAGGGCAGCGCTTCGCCACTGCAGAGCACGTGACGGATGGTGGGGCAGTTTGTGGCGTTCGGGTCCTGCAGGAACACCTGCAGCATCGACGGCACGAAGTGAATCATGTCGATGCGCTGTTCCTGAATCAGCTCGCACAGGTAGCGGCTGTCGCGATGTCCGCCCGGCTTTGCGATCACCAGCGTACCGCCGGTTTGCAGCGGCCAGAACAGTTCCCATAACGACACGTCAAAACTGTACGGGGTTTTCTGCATCGCCCGCACATTGCCATCGGTGTCGAACACCGAGCTCTGCCACAGCATGCGGTTGCAGATGCCACGATGTTCGTTCATCACGCCCTTGGGCCGGCCGGTCGAACCCGACGTGAAGATTGTGTAGGCAAGATCGGTCGGCCCTGCAACGGGCGCGGGATTGGTCGTGGGCAGCGGGTCCAAATGCGCGGCACCCGTCGAGAGATTGAACACGCGCGCCCCGCTCGCGGGTAGCCGGTCTGCGCAGGCGGAATGCGTCAGTATGATGCTGACCTCTGCATCCTCAAGCATGTGTTGCAAGCGCTGTTCCGGGTATTCGGGGTCGAGCGGCACGTAGGCTGCTCCTGCCTTCAGCACGCCGTAAATGGCGATCAGCATTTCGAAGGACCGCTCGGTGTGCACGCCGATCAGGTCATTCGGGCGGGCGCCTGCCTGTTGCAGCCAGTGGGCCAGTTGATTGGCGCGAGCGTTAAATTCACGATAACTCAGCGACTCGCCTGCAAACACGAGGGCTTCCGCATCCGGCGTACGTGCTACCTGGTCTTCGAAGAGCGTTTGCAGCGTGACATCCTGCGGGAACTCTGTCGCCGTATCGTTGAGCTCAACGAGCAGGTGATGCCGCTCATCGGGCGTCAGCAGAGACAGGTCCGCCACCCGTGCTGCCGGATTATCGACCAACGCTTCGATCAGGATGCGGAAGTGATCCGCCAGTCTTGTGATCGCTTCGTCCGCGAACATATCGGTGCTGTAGACCATACGCACCTGCATCATGTCGAAGGCAGCAACGTTGAGTGTCAGCGGGAAGTTGGTGCGGTCAAAGCCGTCAACCTCGCGGATCGTGATGCTGTCAGTATCCGTCCACATGGTTTCCATGTCGGGATAATTCTCAAACGCCAGCATCGAGCCGAACATCTGTGTGCCTCTCGGCATGTCGCTCCAGCCCTGCACCTCGACCAGTGACGCGAACTCGTACTGGCGTAATTCAAGTTGTTGTGCCTGAATTTCCTGCAGCCATTCGATAAGTCCGGCATCACCGTCGACCCGGACCCGGGCGGGCAGGGTGTTCAAAAACAGGCCAATCATCTGGGCGACACCGTCCATCTCGGCCGGGCGTCCCGATGTTGTCGCGCCGAACATCACATCGTCTTCGCCGCTATAACGACTGAGCAGCAATGCCCAGACGCCCTGAACAATCGTGTTGAGCGTGACGCGTGATTGCTGCGCGATCTCGCGCAGCTGCGAGACCGTCTCCGCTTCGATTTGCAGCAGGTTCTCCGCGTAGTTCGGTTCCACGCCCGGGGGCAGCTGTTGCACCAGTGCTCCGGGCAACGGCGTCGGCGCACTGAAGCCCTGCAGCGTTTGCCGCCAGAATGTCTCGGCGCTCGCGTTGTCCTGCCGGTTCAGCCAGAGCAGATAGTTGCTGAAGGGGGCCGGTTCCGGGAGCGACGGGTCAGTACCCGCGCACAGCGCGTCGTAGATCGCGAAGACTTCCTTCAGTATCAGCGGTACCGACCAGCCGTCGAGGATCGCATGATGGAAACTCCACACGAAGCGATGGTCATGATCGCCCAGACGAATCAGCGCAAGCCGGAGCAACGGGGCGTTATTAAAATCAAAGCGGGTGTTCTGATCCTGCTCAAGGAATTCGCTGAGTCGCGCATTCTGAGTTTCCTCGCTGTCTGCCGACCAGTCGAGTTGCTGCAGATCGACGCTGACGTCGCGATTAACAATTTGTACCGGATCATCGAGCCCGTCAAAGCGGAAGCTGGTGCGCAAACTGGTATTGCGGTCAACCGCTTGCTGCCAGGCTGCTGCGAAGTGCCCGGCGTCGAGCGCGCCGCTTAGGCGCCAGCAGAAGCGTGCGAAATAGACGTCCTTGTCGCCGGAATACAGGCTGTGGAACAACATACCGTGCTGCAGAGGCGTGACGTTATAGAGATCGTCCACCGGGCCGGTGACGGACAGCAGTCCGTCCAGCTGGCTCTGCGACAGAGCAGCGAGCGGGAAATCAGCTGCCGTGTAAACGGGTGCATCACCCCGTGTGCAGTCGTCGATAAGTCTGCGCAGGCTACCCGCGATGTCATTCGCGATATGTGCCGCCGTATCCTGTGTATGACGATTGTCGCTGTAGATAACCGAAATCTGCAGCCGGCCGTCCACGACCGCCATCGCAATGTCGAGCAAATGCGGCCGCTCAGCCTGCGGGCTTTGTTCCATACCGCGTGGCTCGAACGACGGGCGCAGCAGGCCATCGTCACCCGCAACCTGATCCAGTTGCCCGAGATAGTTAAAGCCGATTTCGGGCTCCGGCACTGTGGCCATCGCGGCCCGCGTTTGTGCGGAGCTGGCCAGATAGCGCAGCACGCCGTAGCCGAGCCCTTTGTTCGGGATGTCCCGCAGGTATTGTTTGACGTTGGCAAGCGCGCTGTTCATGTCGGTGTCCGGCGATGCGGGCAGCAATACCGGATACAGGCTCGTGAACCAGCCGATGGTGCGCGACAGGTCGATGTCATCAAACAGGTCTTCACGACCGTGCCCTTCGAGGTTGATGGCAACGGCGTCACCGCCGGTCCAGTTGCCGATTGCGCGTGCGACCCCCGTCAGCAAAACGTCGTTGATCTGTGCGCGCCAGGCTTTCGGCAGTTCCTGTTGCAGTTGCCGCGTCTCGTCTTCCGAGAGCCAGACAGTAACGTCGCGCGCGCTGGCTTCGTTGTTGGCCGCATCAGTATGGTCGCAGGCGATATTGCCGGCCGCTGACCAGTTTTGGCCGGTCCAGTAGCGGATTTCGCTTTGCAGTTCGTCAGCGTTGGCCCATCCCGCGAGCTTTTCAGACCAGGCACGGAAGCTGCTGGTCTTCAGCGGGAGTTGCACCGACTGGTTTTCGAGCAACGCGTTGTAAGCGGTCTGCAAATCCTGCAGCAGAATGTTCCACGACACCCAGTCGATGGCCATGTGATGCACAGCGATGAGCAGCTGATCCGGCAGGTCGCGGGAACGTTTAAATAACAACGCGCGCAGCAGCGGGCCGCTCTCGAGATCGAAACCGGCCTGTAGCGCGTTCGCCAGCGCCAGGGTATGGCGCGCCTGTTCTTCGCGCGTCAGGGCGCGAAGATTGACCATTCTCACCAGATCACGTTTGCTTTGATCTGACTGCTGCTGCGCCCATGACGAATGGTCGGTGGCCACGGTCAGGCGCAGGGCATCGTGATGCTTCATCACAATATTCAGTGCCTCATTCAGCACTCCCACGTTCAGGTCGCGTGTTGATTCCAGCAGTTGCGACTGATTGAAGTGATGCGCATCGACCGGCTCACGTCCGGCATACCAGGCCTGAATAGGTGTCAGCGCCACGGCGCCGGTGACCGTGTCCTGTTCAGCGTCAACGGTTCGTTCGCTGGCCGCGGCGGCCGCAAGTTCGGCGATCGTCTGATGCTCGAATAATTGCTTCGGTGTCAGGTGCACCTGTGCCTGTGCTGCGCGGGCAATGATCTGAATGCTGAGTATGGAATCGCCGCCCAGCTCAAAGAAATTGTCATTGATGCCGACCTGCTCCAGGTTGAGCACCGCCTGCCAGATGTCAGCAAGCGCTATCTCTGCAGCGGTGCGCGGCGCCACGTATTCTGATTCCTGAGTAAGCCGGTGTTCATCCGGCTCCGGCAGGGCATCGCGGTCAACCTTGCGGTTGGGTGTGAGCGGGAACTCTTCCAGTTCGACGAATACGGCCGGCACCATGAAGTCGGGCAGGCGCGTTTGCAGATGCGCGCGCAGGTCCGCTACAGACAGCTCCCGATTGTTATGCGCCACAATGTATGCGACCAGCTGGCGTGCGGCGATATCTCCGCCACGTGCAACGACAATGGCTTCCCGGACATCGTCGTGTTCGCCAAGCGCATTCTCGATTTCGCCAAGCTCGATACGGAAGCCACGCACTTTGACCTGATGGTCGATCCGGCCGAGAAATTCGAGATTCCCGTCGGGCAGGTAGCGAACCAGATCGCCACTGCGATAGATGCGTGCGTCCTCGTCAGCGCGGAACGGGTCAGCGATAAATTTCTCTGCGCTGAGCTCGGGGCGATTTAAGTAGCCGAGCGCCAGGCCGGCACCGCCGATGCATAATTCACCCGGTACACCAACCGGCACCGGTTGCTGGAGTTCGTCAAGCACGTACAGCCGGGCGTTGCTGATCGGTTTGCCGATAGTAATGCGTTGGCCGGGGTGACAGCGGGTATAGCTGGCCCAGACTGTTGATTCCGTCGGGCCGTAGAGATTGAAGAAACGGCGCTTGTCGTTAGCCCAGCTGTCCACCAGTTCCGGCGGGCAGGCTTCACCGGCGACGGTAATGGTATGCAATGAAGGCAGGCTGACCGATGGTAGCTGTGTCAGTGCCGTCGGCGGCAATGTTACGGCTGTCACGGCATGACGTTGCAGCACCTCAAGCAGCGGTTCACCCGGCAACAAGTCGTCCTGCGGCGCCAGCACCATGGTGGCGCCAACCTGCAGGCCCATGACGATCTCAAAAATCGAAGCATCAAAGCTGATCGATGCGAACTGCAGCATCCGGTCGTCGGGGCCGAGACCGAAGGCACGTTCCTGAGCGTTCGCCAGGTTGCACACACCCTGATGCGGGATCATGACGCCCTTGGGCTTGCCGGTAGAGCCGGATGTGTAAATCACATACGCGATGTCGCCGCATGTCGCGCGGTTGATCGGGTCGTCCTCAGGCTGCAATGCGATCTCGTCCCATTGCGTATCCACACAAACTGTTTCTGCATCGTGAGGTGGCAGGTCATCGAGCAGGTTGGACTGGGTCAGCAGTATGGGCGCCGCGGTGTCTGTCAGCATCCATTCGAGCCGGTCTTTCGGGTAATTGGGATCCAGAGGCACGTAGGCGCTGCCGGACTTGAAGATAGCCAGTATCGCCGTGAGCAACTCCGGCGTGCGCTCCAGGCTGATGCCGATGATGCTGCCCGGACCCGCGCCTTTGCTAATCAGGTAGTGCGCGAGTCGGTTCGCCCGCGCATTCAGCTGCGCATAAGTCAGTATGTTGTGTTGGTACAGTACAGCCGGTGCATTCGGTTGTTCTTTGACGCGCGCCTCAAACAGGTGGTGTATGCAACTGTCGTGCGCGTACACTGCTGCAGTGTCGTTCCAGTCGTAGAGTATCTGTTGCCGCTCGCCTGCGGTGAGGAGCGGTAACCGGGCGACCGGCGCATTCACATCGCCGACGACTGCGAGCAGCAGGGTCTCGAAGTGACCGGTCAGGCGCTCGATGGTCGAGGCATCGAACAGATCGGTGTTGTACTCGAAATGCACGAGCAGCCCCTCGCGGCGCTCTGCCATGACGAGGCTGAGATCAAACTTCGCGACACCGTAATCAAGTTCCAGCGGATCAACGCGTAAATTCTGCAATTCTGCGGTCTGATCCCACGGCGTGTTCTGCATGATAAACGCCGTCTGAAACAGCGGTGCATGACTCATGTCGCGGGAGGGGTGCAGTTCGTCGACCAGTTTTTCGAACGGCAGCTCCTGATGCGCAAATGCATCCAGCGCAGTTTTGCGGACGCGGGCGACGCACTCAGTGAACGTCAGTTCGGAGCCGTCATCAGCGTGGCCGAGGTCATTGCGCATCACCAGTGTGTTGATGAAAAAGCCAATCAGTCCGTCGAGCTCACTGTGCCGGCGACCGGCGATCGGTGTACCGACGGAGATGTCCTTCTGGCCCGAGTATCGCGACAGCAGAACATTGAACGCCGCCAGACAGACCATGAAGAGCGTCGCGCCTTCCTGACGCGACAAATCGCGCAGGCCCTGATAGATAGCGTCCGGCAAAACCTTTTCGATGAATGCGCCATTGTAGGTCTGCGTTGAGCCGCGCGGCCGGTCGGTGGGCAGTTCCAGAATCGCCGGTGCACCCGCAAGCCGCTGCTTCCAGTAATCCAGTTGCGTTTGCTGCGCCGGCGAATCGGCCCACTGTTGCTGCCAAAGTGCATAGTCAGCGTATTGCACGGGCAGGGAAGGCAGCCGGGCCGGTTCGCCACGGCAATGGCCGGCATACAGCGTGGTCAGCTCCTGATACAGCACGCCTATCGACCACCCATCCGAGATGATGTGATGGAGAACCAGCAAGAGTACGTGCTCGTCTTCAGCAAGGCTGATCAGGTGCACCCGCATCAACGGCGATTTATCAAGTTCAAACGGTTGGCGTGACAATGCGAACAGCTGCAGTTCGATCGAGGAATCGTCCGCGGCGACTGCATCGGCGCGTTCTATTTCAACCGCAACATGGTCCAGGATTTGCTGCTGCGCTTTGCCGAGCTCAGAAGCAAAGATGGTGCGCAGGCTTTCGTGGCGAGCAACCAGATCATTGACGGATGCCTGCAGCGCATCGAGATTCAGTTGTCCGGTCAGGCGCATCGCCCACGGAATGTTGTAGACAGGGTTGCCGGGTTCCAGTTGATCCAGGAACCACAGCCGCTGCTGGGCGAAGGACAACGGTAACTCACGGGTCTCGTCTGCAGCCCGGTCACGCGGTTGCAGCGGAGCCAGCGAGTCCGCGCCGCCGGCCTCAGCGACGTCGCCCGCAAATTCAGCAATCGTCGGGTGGTTGAACAGCGCCACCAGCGGCAGCTCAACGTCCATTACGTCGCGTACCCGCGCCATCAGCTGTGTTGCCAGCAGGGAGTGGCCGCCGAGTTCAAAGAAGTCATCGTGCATGCCAATGCGCAGACCGGCCCCGGCAGTGTCCAGCACGTCTGACCAGATGGCGGCGAGCGTCTCTTCCACGGGCGTGCGCGGCGCTACATAGCCGCGCGCAGCGTCCGCATAATCGGGCGCCGGCAGCTTGCGCCGTGCCACCTTACCGCTGGGTGTCAGCGGCATGGCGTCCAGTTGCATAACCGCCGAAGGCACCATGTAGTCCGGCAGGCGCGCCTTCACCCAGTCACGCAGTTCAGTGGTATCCGGGTTGTGCGCGTCTTCCGCAACAATGTAGGCAACCAGCCGCTTGTCACCCGGCGAGTCCTCACGCAACAGTACGGCCGCCTGGGCCACGGATCGGTGTTCGGCAAGACAGGTCTCGATTTCACCCGGTTCGATGCGGAAGCCGCGCCATTTGACCTGGTCATCGGTCCGCCCCAGGTACTCGATATTGCCGTCCGGCAACATGCGCACGCGATCCCCGGTGCGATACATGCGTCTGGCGTCATTGGCGTCAAACGGATCGGCAATGAACCGTTCTGCCGTCAGGTCGGCGCGGTGAATATAACCTTTGGCGACCTGCGCGCCACCGAGATAGAGCTCGCCCGGAACGCCGACCGGCACGGGTTGCAGCCGCGCGTCCAGTATGTAGGTGCCGGTGTTCGCAACCTGGCGACCGATGGGCGGCAGCGCCATCCACTCGTCTTTATTCGCCGGCAGGGTGTATGCCGTGACAACATGGGTTTCGGACGGGCCGTAGTGGTTGTGCAATCGTGCACTGTCGAGCTTGCTAAACATGGCGCGCACAGCGGGCGTGATTTGCAGCTGTTCACCCGCGACGATGACATCCCGGATGATGTAGCCCTCGTCGTTGCCGACGACCGCCTCAGCCAGTGGCTGCAGTGCTGCGAACGGCAGATAGACGCGTTCAATTGCCGCCGTCGCAATGAATCGTGCGAGATGGTTGAGGTCACGTCGCAACGATTCATCGACCAGCACAACCGTGCCCCCCTGAGCCCAGGTCGTAAACAGTTCCTGAAAGCTCACATCGAAGCTGAGTGCTGCAAACTGCAATGTGCGTGCCGGCTGATCGAGACCGGGCTGCGAGTTTTGCCACTGAATCAGGTTGTTCAGGCCGGCATGCGTCAGTTCGACGCCTTTCGGCAGGCCGGTGGAGCCTGACGTGTAGATCACGTATACCGATTCGCCGCCTGCCACGTTCAGATTGCGCGCGTCACCGTGTTGCCAGTCGAAGTCATTCAGCGAAACAACGTGTGGCGAATGTATGCCGAGCTCATCAGAGAGCGCCTGATCAGTGACGACAACCGGGGCCCGGCTGTCTTCCAGCATATAAACGATGCGATCTTCGGGGTAATTCGGATCTATCGGTATATAAGCGGCGCCCGTTTTCAGTGTCGCCAGCACACTGACAGCCTGATCGATGCCGCGGTTGGCAAGTATGCCGATCAATGTGCCCGGCACCGCGCCGGCGCTTTGCAGTGCCCGTGCGAGCCGGTTAGCTCGCTCATTCAGTTCGCCGAAAGTCAGCTGCGTGCCGGCATGCTCGAGTGCAATTGCAGCGCTGTTGTTCGCCGCCTGTTGTTCGACCAGTTCATGCACCCGGGCCTGCGGCAGCGCTGCCGGCGGCGGCAGGAACGCATCGACCGTCGCGGCGCGCGCCCGCGGGTCGAGCAACGGCAGTTCACTAACGCGTTGAGTGGGGTCTGCCGCAATCGACTCGAGCAGCGTCCCCAGATGCTGCAGCATGGCCTCGATCGTAGAGCGATCAAACAGGTCGGTGTTGTATTCGAACGATGCAGTAAGGCCGTCAGAAAATTCGACCATGAACAGTGACAGATCGAATTTGGCGCTGCCCAGCTCGAAGTCGAGTGGTGTGACGTCGGTGCCGTGAAAGGCGATATCGTCAGACAGATTCTCCTGCAACACGAACAGCGTCTGGAAGATCGGCGGGTGACTGGTGTCGCGACCCGGTTGTAATTCCTCGACGAGCTTTTCAAACGGCAGTTCCTGATGGGCATACGCCGCAAGTGCGCTCTGTTTAGCCCGCTGCAGCACGGTCAGAAAATCCGGGTCCTCCGCGAGGTCAGTGCGTAGTGCCAGCGTGTTGACGAAGAAGCCGATCAGCCCTTCAATCTCACTGCGTGTCCGTCCGGCGATCGGCGTGCCAACAACGATGTCGTCTTCACCGGTGTAGCGTGCCAGCAGCACGTTGTAAGCAGCGAGCAGCACCATGAACAGGGTGCAGTCTTCGGCCCCGGCCAGTTGCCGCAGTTGTTCACCCAGTTCGATGCTATAGGTGCGGTTGATGTGCGCGCCATTGAAAGTCTGCACCGCTTGCCGCGGCCGGTCAGTTGGCAGCTGCAGCAGAGCGGGTGCTCCCGCCAGCTGGTTGTCCCAGTAGTCGAGTTGTCGCTTCAGTTCGTTGCCGGTCAGCCAGTTCCGCTGCCAGACGGCGTAGTCCGCATACTGAATCGGCAGTTCCGGAAGCGTGACCGGTTGATCGGTGCAGTAGCCGGCATAGAGGGTAGCGATCTCTCGCGCAAGTATGCCGAGCGACCAGCCATCGGAGACGATGTGGTGCATGAGCAGCAGCAAAATGCTGCGCCTGTCGTCGCTGCGCAGCAGGTGTACACGAACGAGCGCGTCTTCGGCCAGGTTGAACGGCGTTTGCACCAACGCCTCAAGGTGCGCCTGCAGTTCGTCCTCACTCGCATCCGGCAGGCTGACAATATCGACTGCAATGTCGAGTGAATCAAGAATGACCTGTGCCGGTTTGCCATTGTTGTCAGCAAACGTCGTTCGCAGTGATTCGTGACGGGCAACGAGATCATTAATTGACTGCTGCAACGAGCCGACATCAATCCGGCCGTCCAGCTGCAGCGCGAGGGGTACGTTGTAGGTGGCGCTGATACCCTCCAGCTGATCGAGGAACCACAGCCGCTGCTGGGCAAACGAGAGCGGCAGCGTATCGTTGCGATCGCAGACAGTGATCGCGGCGGTGGCCGCACTGGCGGCATCGCCGGTGATCTGTTCTGCCAGTCCCGCCACGGTCGGGTGGTTAAACAGCGCGAGCAGCGGTAACTCGGTCTTGAGCTGATCGCGAATGCGCGAGATCAGTTGCGTCGCCAGCAGCGAATGGCCACCCAGCGCAAAAAAGTCATCGTGTACGCCAATCTGTTTAATGCCGAGCACCTGTGTCCAGATGCCGGCAAGATCCTCTTCCACCGGCGTACGTGGTGCGACGTAGACTTCCTGCTCGCTGCGTTTGCGTTCCGGTGCCGGCAGAGCCTTGCGGTTAATCTTACCGTTCGGTGTCAGCGGGAACGCGTCCATGATCACGAATGCCGACGGCATCATGTACTCGGGAACCGCAACGGCCAGTTTCTCTTTCAGTATCGGCACAAGGCTGCGCTGCAGTCGCCCCTGCAGCGGGTCGTTGCCGTAATCTCGCCAGGGAACGGGCCGTGCCGCATGCAGCAGCGCGCCATCAAAGCGCGGCGTTGCTGAACGACTGAACAACGCCGTCATCTGGCCGGGCAGGGTGCCGGTTAGTTGCAGATCGCGACCCAGCTCTTCTGCAAGTGTGTACAGGTCTTCGGCTTCGATGCCGTTTGGTTGTGCGTCGGCGGCCGCCCGCAGTTCTGCAGTGCTGCTGTCATCGGGATGGGCAAGTGCTGCCAGTGCAAACGTCTCCGTCTGCAGTCGCGCGTCCGGGATGGCGGTGATCAGCAGATCATCGTCGCCCTCGAGTCGTTGCCTCAATGCGGACAGAGACAAGCCGGCGTCGTTCCAGTCCAGGTGTTCGGGCACAGCGAGCGTGTCGCTGCCACTAACTTCAAGGGTAACGTCATAGCGGAAGCGCGTGAGCTCATTGCGGTAGCGGCTGCGTTTCAGTTCGAAGCGCACGCCGGTGATTGCCGGAAGCTCTGCCTGCAGTGCGATAAAGAACGCCGGATCGATCAGCAGCTCTTCTTCCTGCTCGGTGCGCTGGCGTATCAGCTCTGCCAGTTCGTTCACCGGTAATTCATCGTCGGCCTGATGCAATTGCACGGAGGTGTGATACGCCTCCAGCAGTGATGCACTGCGCAGATCGCCGAGGAAGATGTGTCCGCCGTCACTGACACGCTCAACCGCGGCTGCGATGAAGTGTTTGAAGTATTCGATATCGGGGAAGTACTGTGCGACCGAGTTCAACACGACGACATCGCAGCAGGCGGGCGCGAAGGTATCGATCTGATCGGCCTTGCACTGGCGCAACTCAACGTTGGCGAGATCCGTGCGGCTGTCCTTCAGGGCCTGCAATGCATTAACAGAGGCCGCCGAAAAGTCAGTGGCGGTGTACTGGCTGACGTGCGGCGCCACCTGGCCGACGATGAGGCCCGTGCCCGAGCCGATTTCCACGATGCGCTGCGGATTGTTGGCGAGTATCCGGGCTGTGGTGGTCTGCAGCCAGTCCAGCATTTCCTCTCGCGGGATCGGCTCGCCGGAGTAACTGCTGTTCCAGCCCTTGAAGTCGAGCGACAGGTCATCGGCGTCACTGTCCGCGTTGTAGGCTTCCTGCCAGAGGTCCTGCCACTGGTTTACCTGCTCGGTCTCCCACTGCTCGAGCTCTTCACCTTCCAGCCCCTCGGTGCTGGCGACGATGTACGCAACCAGCCGTTTGTCACCTTCGCGGTCTTCACGCGCCATCACCACGGTGTTCTCAACAGCCGGGTGGCTGGCGAGCGCGGTTTCAATCTCACCCAGTTCAATGCGGAAGCCACGCAGTTTGACCTGATGGTCGAGCCGGCCCATGAATTGCAGCTGGCCTTCGTTGTCGTAGCGCACTTTGTCGCCCGTGCGGTACATCCTCGGGTTGTCGCTGTCGAACGGGTTCGTGACGTAGCGCTGCGCCGTCAGCTCCGAACGGTTGCGGTAGCCACGTGTGACACCGGCGCCGGCCAGAAAGAGTTCGCCCGGGACACCTGCAGGTACCGGTTCCCCATAGGGATCGAGCACATAGGCCTGAGTGTTGTAAATCGGCCGGCCGATCGTCGGCAGCGCGTTCGCCCGCCGTAGTGTCCATGTTGAGTAAGTCGTGTCTTCGGACGGGCCGTACAGATCATTGACGCGCTCGACCATGCCGAGTTCGTAGATCGAATTGACCAGCGCCGTGCTCAGCGGCTCGCCGGCAAGGTTGACCGTCTTCACAGTCTCCGGCACGCCCTTGATGCGCACCAGTTCTGCCATTGCCGACGGCACCGAGTTGATCAGCGTAACGTTCGCTGCCGGGTCGAGCTCGGGCAGGGCGAGCGCATCCTTCACCAGAACAATGCGGCCGCCGAGGCCGAGCGGCACGAAAATCTCATAGACTGATAAGTCGAAACAGATCGACGTTGATGCGAGCACGCCCGCAAATTCCCCGGGTGCGAACGACGCGCCGGCCCACTCGATCAAAGCCACAGCGTTGCGATGCTCGATTTCCACGCCCTTGGGCAGACCTGTGGAGCCGGACGTATAGATCACATAGCCGAGGTTGGCGTCGTTGACGCCGCTGTCGTAATTAATGTCGTGAGTGTCATCAGTTGACCAGTCAAACTCGTCAAGGCAGATGATCGTTGCGTTGTGTTCAGGTAATCGTTCCAGCAGCGGCGACTGCGTCAGCAACACCGGCGCCTCGCTGTCGTTCAGCATGTGAGCGACACGTTGTGGCGGGTAGTCAGGATCGACCGGCACATACGCGCCGCCGGCTTTCTGAATCGCCAGCATCCCGATGATCATTTCCGGGCAGCGTTCACTGCACACCGCGGCCAGTATTTCCGGGCCGACGCCAAAGCTGCGCAGTTGTGCGGCCAGTTTGTTGGCGCGACGGTTGAGTTCGCGGTAGCTGAATTCGGTACCGCCATGCCACAGCGCTATAGCATCGGGCTGTCGCTGCGCCGTTGCCTCGAACTTGCCGTGCATCGTTTGCCCGGCCGGGTAGTCATAGGTTGTGTCATTCCAGCCGACCAGCAGTTTGTTGCGTTCCTCCTCGGGGAGTATTTGCAGTTCTCCGACGCGCTGATCAGGGTTTGCAATGATGTCGGCAAGCAGCGTCTCGAAGTGATCGATCATGCGTTCGATCGTTTCGGCTGCAAACAAATCAGTGTTGTATTCGAGGCGCACCGACAATTTGTCGTTGGCATCGAATACAAAAAACATGATGTCGAATTTCGCCGTGCCGAACTCGAATTCCTGAGGGCTCGCGGTCAGTCCGTCGAACATCTCCCAGTCAATATCCACGTGCTGTAAAACAAAGTGCACCTGGAACAGAGGATGCCTGCTTGTATCGCGCTCGGGATCCAGTGCTTCGACCAATGTTTCGAAGGGCATTTCCTGGTGCGCAAACGCTTCGAGCACGGTTTGCCTGGTGCGTGCCAGGAACTCGCGGAAGCCCGGATTGCCCGTCAGGTCGGCGCGTATGACCAGTGTATGCAAAAAGAAGCCGACAATTTTTTCGAGTTCGCTCCGGTTGCGACCGCTCACCGGCGTGCCGACCAGCAAGTCATCCTGCCCGGAGTAGCGCGACATCAGGGTGTTGAACGCGGCCAGCAATGTCATAAACAGGCTGACGCCTTCGCGTTCACTGAGCGCCTTGATGCCGTCGTGCGCTTCCTGCGACAGCATGCGGGAGATGTTGGCCCCGTTACTGGTTTGCACCGGTGGCCGCGGGAAGTCAGTCGGCAACTCGAGCGTGCCGGGCGCATCGCCCAGCTTGTGCTTCCAGTAGTGAAGCTGCTGCGTGAAGTCGGGGCTTTCGAACCACTCCCTTTGCCAGCCCGCGTAATCCGCGAACTCAAGATCCAGCGGCGGAAGATCGGTCTGTTTGCCGGCCAGTGCGGCGTTGTAACGTTGCGCCAGTTCCGTCAGCAGAATGCCGTGCGACCAGGCGTCGAACACGATGTGATGGATGACCAGAACCAACAGGAACTGGTCGGCCCCGGTGCGGAGCAGGGTGATGCAGGTAAGCGGGCCGCTGGCGATGCTCATGCGCTGTTGCGCCAGTTCGGTCAGGCGAGCCTGAATTTCGGCTTCACTGCGATCTCGCAGATCTTCTTCGGCCAGCGTGACCGGCAGCTCCGGCAAAATAACCTGTTGCGGCTCGCCATCATGATTCGGGAATATCGTGCGCAATGACTCATGGCGCGCGATGACGCCGTCGATCGCAGTCTGCAAGGCTGCACTGTCGGGCTCGCCGTGCAGACCCATCACCCATGGAATGTTGTACATGGGGTCGCCGGGCGACAGTTCATCGAGGAACCAGAGGCGTTGTTGCGCGAAGGACAGCGGCAGTTTGCCGTCGCGCGGCAGCCGGGTCAGCGAACGGCTGCCGGTGGCGTTGCGGCCTTCGAGTGCGCGCGACAATCCGTCGATCGTCGGCTGGTTAAACAGCGTCATGAACGGCAGTTCGAGACCGGTGTCGTCGAGGATGCGTGAGATCAGTCTCGTCGCCAGCAGCGAGTGCCCGCCGAGCGCAAAAAAATCGTCGTAGATGCCGACCTGATCGACATCCAGCACCTCGCGCCAGATCGTGGCGAGTGTTTCCTCAAGCTCGGTGCGCGGCGCTACGTATTCCTGTTGCGCCTGCCACACTGGTGCCGGCAATTGATTGCGGTCGACTTTTGCGTTCGGTGTCAGCGGGAAGCTGTCCAGCTCTATAAATGCTGCCGGCACCATGTACTCCGGCAGCCGCTCCCGCAGACATGAGCGCAATGCTTCGTGATCGGGCGCTGCGCCGTCAGTGGTGTAATACGCGACCAGCCGCTGATCACCGGGCGAATCTTCACGCAGCACGGTGACGCACTGGTCGATGCCGTCCAGCGTGGCTGCCGCCGCTTCGATTTCGCCGAGTTCAATACGGAAACCGCGCAGTTTTACCTGGAAGTCGACCCGCCCCAGGATGTCGAGTCGACCGTCACGGCGCAGTCGCGCCAGATCGCCGGTGCTGTACATCCGGCCGCTGGCAGCGGTTGGGTCAGCAACGAAAGGGTCCGCTATAAATTTTTCAGCGGTCAGTTCGGGGCGGTTCAGGTATTCACGGGCGACACCGTCGCCACCGATAAATAATTCGCCCGCCACACCCGGAGGTACCGGGTTCAACTGTTCGTCCAGCACGTAGCACCGGGTATTCGCAATCGGCCGGCCGACTGTCACTGTCTCAACATCGGCGTGAATGCGTTCACACGTCGACCAGATCGTGGTCTCTGTCGGGCCGTACATGTTCCAGAGCTCGGCACCGCAGCCGGCGAGTTCGCGTGCCAGCTCAGCGTCCAGTGACTCACCGCCACACAGCATTTTCAGCTGCTCGCCGCCGCGCCAGCCGGTCTGCAACAGCATGCGCCACGTTGCCGGCGTGGCCTGCATGACGCTAATGTCGTCATTTTCAAGTGTGCGCGCTAACGCAAACCCGTCGATTACCGTGTCACGGGTGGCAAGTACCACTGTGGCGCCGGCGAGCAGCGGGCCGAAAATTTCCAGAATTGAAATATCGAAGCTGAGTGTCGTCACCCCGAGCCAGCGGTCATTCGCATTAATACCCGGTTCGCGAATCATGCTGCAGAGGAAATTGACAGCGGCTCGATGCTCAATCGCGACGCCTTTCGGTTTGCCTGTCGAACCCGACGTGTAGATCACGTAGGCAAGTTCGGTCGTGCTGCTATCGACAGCGGGCGCGGCGAGTGAATGCTCGGGTTTTTGCCGGTCGAGACACAGGGTCGTGATATCGAGCCCGTCCGCGACGCCCGCGAGCGAACTCTCGGTAACCAGCACCGGTGCCGCCGAGTCTTCCAGCATATAAGTCAGTCGGTCGGCGGGGAACTCAGGATCAAGCGGCACATAGGCGCTGCCTGCTTTGAGTATGGCCAGCAGTGCCACCGGCAGTTCGGTCGTGCGATGCAGGCAGAGTGCAATCGGAACGCCGGGGCCCGCGCCGAGGCGAACGAGTTGCATCGCCAGCGCATTGGAGCGTGCATCGAGGTCGGCGTAACTCAACTGCTCGCCGGCGCATTCGACAGCAATCGCGTCGGGCGTCGCCGCTGCCTGCTGCATAAACAGCTCGTGTATAGGCTGATCGTCCGGATACGGTCGGCCGGTCTTGTTGACGTCATCGATGATTTGGCGGCGCTCGTCATCACTCAGCAAATCAATGCTGGTTAATGCGGCATCCGGCTGCTCTGTGGCCTGCTCCAGCAAGCCGGCAAAGTGACCGCCCATCTGGGCGACAGTTTCCGGGTCAAAAAGATCGGTGTTGTATTCGAAGTACGCGATCAGCTCACCGTTGCGTTCTTCCATCGACAAGGTCAGGTCCAGTTTCGCGGTGCCAAAACTGAATAACACCGGTTCGGCGTCGAGCCCCGCGAAACCGGTGACGGTGTCCGGTGCATTCTGCAGAATGAACATGACCTGGAAGATGGGCGCGTAACTGGTGTCGCGCACCGGCTGAATTTCTTCCACCAGTTGTTCAAACGGCAGCTCCTGTTGCGCATACGCGTCCAGAGCGGTGTCTTTGACCTGTGCGAGCAGCCCGGCGAACGTTGTGTCTTCCGGAATGCGGGTGCGGAGTGCCAGCGTGTTAATGAAAAAGCCGATCAGATTCTCGAGCGCGCCTTGCTGACGCCCGGCGACCGGTGTGCCGATGACGATATCGTCCTGTCCGGTGTAGCGATTCAGCAGCACATCAAATGCAGTCAGCAGCAGCATGTACAGAGTTACGTCGCGCTCATTGGCCAGGCGCTTCAGTGCCGTCGTGAGTTCGCGGGGGATACGCAGTTCCTGCCACGCACCGTTGTAGGTCTGCACGGCCGGCCGCGGTCGATCGGTCGGCAGGTTCAGCACCGCGGGAGCGTCTGCCAGCTGCCCGGTCCAGTAGCTGACGCTGTCCTGAATAGCCGCACTTTGCAGCCGCTCTGCCTGCCACACCGCGTAGTCGGCGAACTGCACCGGCAGCTCCGGCAGAGCCGCATCCGTGTTCTGCAGTTCAGCGTTGTACAGCGCGCTGAGTTCACGACGAAATACATCCGTCGACCACGCATCACCGATGATGTGATGCATGTTGATATGCAACACATGGTCATCGGCGGCAAGTCTTAACAACGTAATGCGAACCAGGGGAGCCTGATCCAGCGCAAAGCTATGTTGCGTCAGGCGGGTCAGTTCACGCTGCAAGTCAGCTTCGCTGCAGCTGAGCATATGCAGCGGTAGCTCGACGCTGTCACTGACCTGCTGTAGCGGCTGCTTGCCACCGGCCACGAACGCGGTGCGCAGGGTTGCGTGCCGGTCTGCCAGTTTGTTGATTGCAGACTGCAGTGCATTAACGTTGAGTTCACCGCGCAATCGTGTTGCCCACGGGATGTTGTAGGCGCAATTACCGGGGTCCAGCTGGTCGAGAATCCACAGTCGTTGCTGGGACGCGGACAGGGGCACCGGTGTGCCGGCATCGCGGGGTTGCAGCGGCTCGCCGGACACCTCGTCGGCGTCCTGCATCGTTGTACTCAGTTCGGCGACAGTCGGGTGATCAAACAGCGCTTTCAGCGTCAGTTCTTTACGCAGCGTGTCGCGGATGCGCGCGACGACGCGTGCGGCCAGTAGTGAATGCCCGCCAATCCGGAAGAAGTCATCGTGTATGCCGACGCGGGCAACATTTAACAGATCGGCCCAGATCTCGCACAAGGCTTCTTCTTCGGGAGTGCGGGGTGGCACGTAATCAACCGCGGCGACACTGCTCCAGTCGGGTGCAGGCAGCGCATTACGATCGAGCTTGCCACTGGCTGTCAGCGGCAGTTCGTCCAGCGCTATGAATGCCGCCGGAATCATGTAGTCGGGCAGTGACTCCGCCGCCTGTGCGCGCAACGCCTCGGCACTGACGTGGTCGCGGCTGCTTACGTAGTAGGCCGCGAGCCGCTGATCGCCCGGCTCGTCTTCGCGCAGCAGCACGGCAACCTGCGCAACTCCGTCGCACTGCTGCAGGGCCGTCTCGATCTCCCCGAGCTCAATACGGAAGCCGCGCAATTTGACCTGAAAATCGATCCGGCCAAGAAATTCGATGACGCCATCGCCGCGGAAGCGCGCCAGATCACCCGTGCGGTAGAGGCGCATGCCGTCAGCGCCAGACAGATAGTCAGCAATGAAGCGTTCGTCAGTCAGCTCCGGCCGGTTCACGTAGCCGCGTGCCACCTGCACGCCGCCGATCAGCAATTCGCCGGGTATGCCCGGCGGGCACGGGTGGCCCGCGGTATCGACGATATAGATCTGCGTATTGGCAACCGGGCGCCCGATGGGCACGTTGGTCTGCCCGCGGTCGCGCTCACAGGGCCAGTAGGTGACGTCGATGGCCGCTTCGGTGGGGCCGTACAGGTTGTGCAAACCGGTATTCAGCATCGCAAAAAAACGATTTTGCAAATCTGCAGGCAACGCTTCACCGGAGCAGATAACGCGCTGCAGGCTGGTGCATTCGCCGGCGTCGGGATCGTCTAAAAAGCTGCGCAGCATCGAAGGCACGAAGTGCAGCGTCGTAATGCCGTACTCACGAATAACGCCCGTGAGGTAGGTCGTATCTTTATGGCCCCCGGGTTCGGCCACGATTAATTCAGCCCCGGTCAGCAGCGGCAAGAAAAATTCCCATACCGAGACGTCGAAGCTGTACGGCGTTTTTTGCAGCACGCGATCGTCGGCATCAAGGCCGTATTCGTCCTGCATCCACAACAGGCGATTGACGATGCCGCGGTGTTCATTTAGCACGCCTTTTGGGCGGCCGGTCGAGCCGGATGTGAAGATGACGTAAGCCGCGTTGTCAGCCTGCGCGATTAGCGCCGGGTTGTCAGCAGCGCAGTAGCTGATCTGTATCGCATCCCAGCCGATATTGGTGTTGACGATGCTGGCATTGCTCTTGGGCAACCGGTCACTCAAATGCGACTGACTCAGGATGACGGTGATGCGTGCATCTTCCAGCATGTGGGCCAGACGTTGCTGCGGGTAGTCGGGGTCCAGCGGCACATAGGCGCCACCTGCCTTGAGAATGCCGTACAGCGCCACCACCATGTCCAGCGAGCGTTCCATGCAGACGCCGACCAGCGACTCGCGCATCACGCCATGCTGCTTCAGGTAACGCGCGAGTTTGTTGGCGCGCGCATTCAGCTGTGCATAGCTGAGCGTTTCACCACCGAAGGTGACCGCGGCTGAGTCCGGCGTTGCTGCAACCTGAGCCTCAAACAGTGAGACCAGCGTCGCGTCGTCCGGGTAGTCGGCGGCCATCGCATTCCATTCGTTCAGCTGTTGCCGCTCGTCGTCTTCGAGCAGCGACAGCTCAGCGAGTTTTGCCGACGGCTGCGCCACGATGCTTGCCAGCAGTTTGCGGTAGTGGCCAAGCATGCGTTCGATGCTGTCTGCGTTGTAGAGGTCTTTGCTGTATTCGAACCACGCTGCCAGACCGTCGCTGCGGTCTTCCATCAGCACACTGAGGTCAAATTTTGCCGTGCCGGTTTCCACCACCACCGGACTGGTGGCGATATCCGCGAACGGCACGGTTTCGTGTTCCCGGTTTTGCAGGTTGAACATCACCTGGAACAAGGGTGCAACCGCTGTGTTGCGTTCGGGCTGCAGCTCCTCGACCAGTTTCTCGAATGGCAGCTCCTGATGATTGATTGCGTCCAGGCTCGCGGTGTTTACCTCGGCCAGCAGATCCGCAAACGTCTGGTCCTCGCTAAAGCGGCTGCGGATGACCACGCTGTTGACGAACAGCCCGACGAGCCCCTCAGTCTCGGTTCGTGAGCGCCCGGCGACCGGGGTGCCGATCAGAATGTCGTCCTGCCGGCTGTAGCGATACAGCAGCAAATTGAAGGCTGCCAGCAGCACCATGTACAGCGTCGACTGGTGCGCCCGCGCCACGCCCCGCAACTGCTCAAGCAGTTTTAACGGCAGCAGCTCCATGACCCAGCCGCCTTCGCGGGCCGGATTCTGCGGTCTGGATTTGTCGGCCGGCAGATCAAGCTGGAGCGGGGCGCCCCGCAGCTGTTCGCGCCAGTAATCCAGTTCCTGTTCCAGCGCGGGGCCGGCGAGATGGTCACGTTGCCAGGCTGCGTATTCGGCATAGCTGACGCGCAGCTCCGCGAGCTCCGCCTGAGTGCCGCCGGTCAGTTCGCCATACAGTGCGGCCCATTCGCGCATAACGATGCCGGCGGACGCGCCGTCAGTCGCAATGTGATGCACGACAAACAGCAGAATGTATTCGTCAAAATCGGTTTGCAGCAGGTGTGCCCGGAAAACCGGGCCGGCCATCAGATCGAAGGGTTGATTGTTGAGTTCGGTAAGTTGCGCCTGAAGCGCGTCCGGGTCCGCGTCGCGGCAGTCATGCGCGGTTATCGCAACCGGCGCGGCAGGCTGCAGGATCGCAACCGGATCGCGACCGCGGGTTGCATACCGGCACCGCAACGCCTGATGCCTCTCGGTGACCAGTCGCAGCGCTTCCGCCAATGCGGCAGTGTCGGGAATTCCGTGCAGCCGGAGTGCTGACGGTACGTTGTACAGGGTCGACCCGGGCTCCAGCTGGTCTAAAAACCACAGGCGTTCCTGTGCGAAAGACAGGGGCAGGGCGTCCTGATCCAGTGTTCCTGCGAATGACTGTATTCCGCCATCGTCAACGTCACCGGCGGGCGCCGCGAGCAAACTGATCAGCTCGCTCTTGTGGCGCACAAGTTGGTCACGGAGTTCGGGTGTCAGACCGCCCTTGGGCGCACTGATCCGGAGGTCTGTGCCGTCCACAGACAACGTGATCCCCTGCTCATTCAGCAGTGCGAGTAATTCTATAGCGGTCATTTCTGGCTTCTACTGCCAAGCTATTGCTTGCAATAGTTTTTTTCTTGTCCTTGTCGGTCCTGCGGGTGCTTCCTGCGCAGTGCTGAATGCACCTAGAAGTCTACCCGTAAGTACCCGTCAGGCAAGGTTTCAGGCCCGCTTTTGCACCGCTGTGGCGCACGGGCCGCCAAAATAGCTACCATCAGACTTTATGAAAGTCTCATAAACTCTTGTAATTAATTTGAAATTTTGCCGTAACGCGATTCCGGCATGGCGTCAGATGCGAAACTCTTCCCGGTCGCTGTCATCGACTTCGGGCGCCTCGGTGCGCACCTTTTGCAGGGTTGCGATGGCTGCCGCGAGGCGGGCCGGTGTGGGGTAGCGAAACAGGTATTTCAACGGCAGGTTGGCGCCGTAGGCATCGCGCACCCGGGCGATGACTTTCGTCGCCAGCAACGAGTGGCCGCCGAGCGCAAAAAAGTCGTCTTCAACACCGACTTGTCCGGCGTCCAGAACGCGGGTCCAGATTTCACAAATCTGTGTTTCTATATCGTTTCGGGGTGCGACATAGTCGCGGTTCTCAAGGTCGGCAGCAGCCGGTGCGGGCAGTCGCCGGCGGGCGATCTTGCCGCTCGGGGTCAGCGGCATTGCATCCAGCACGACAAAAACACCGGGAACCATGTAATCCGGCAGGCGTGCCTGCAATGATGACTTCAGTGCGGGGACATCGGGTGCGGCGCCTTCAGCAGGCGTAAGGTACGCGACCAGCCGTTTCATGCCCGGTGAATCTTCCCTGAGCATCACGACGGCATGTTGCACGCTGTCGATTTCGGTCAGCGCCGCTTCGATCTCACCGGGCTCGACCCGGAAGCCTCGCCATTTGATCTGATCATCTGCACGGCCCAGGAATTCGAGTTGCCCGTCGGCCAGCCAGCGTGCCCGGTCACCGGTGCGGTACATCCGCTCATCTGCGCCGAAGGGATCGGTAGTGAATTTCTCGCGATTCAGTTCCGGCCGGCCGAGATAGCCGATCGCGACCTGCGCACCGGCCAGATAAAGTTCGCCCGGAATACCCACAGGCAGAGGTTCACCCCGTTCATCCAGCACGTAGCAACGCGTGTTCGCTACCGGAAAGCCTATCGACGGCAGGGCGGGCCACATGGCGGCATCACCGGACAGTGTCAGTGCGGTAACCACGTGCGTTTCTGACGGGCCGTACTGATTGTGGAGCGCGGCAGCCGGCAGTGTTGCGAATAACGCGCGCACCTCCGGGCTGACCTGCAATTGTTCGCCCGCGACCACGATATCCTGCAGCGCGCAGTCTGCGCCGGTACTGACCAGCGTTTCCGCAATCGGCTGAAATGCCGCGTAGGGCAGGTACAGGCGTTCAATACGGTCGGCGGCGATGAAGCCGGCCAGTGCGGTCAGATCCTGACGCAATTCTTCGTCAATCATGACCAGCGTGCCGCCGTTCGACCAGGTGCTGAACAGTTCCTGAAAACTGACATCGAAGCTGAAGGAGGCAAACTGCAGTGTGCGGGCCGGCGCGCGCAGGCGTTCATGCTGCAACTGCCACTGCAGCAGATTGGCGAGCCCGCGGTGCGTCAGCTGCACGCCTTTGGGTTTGCCGGTCGAGCCGGACGTGTAGATGCAGTACAGCGGGTCATCGGGTGTCGCCAGCGACGGCAGGTTGTCAGTCTGTGGCGTCAGTTCGAGCTGATCGAGCAGCATGACCGGCACGCTGTCGCTGGCGATGGCTACATCACCGCGGCTAAGTAGTAGCAATGCTCCGCTGTCCGCAAGCATTGCGCTGATGCGTTCCGCCGGGAAATTCGGATCAACGGCCACATAGCACGCACCGGACTTCAGCACGGCCAGTGCGGCAATAGCGAGTTCGGGGGAGCGGCTGCAACTGATCGCGATGTTGATGCCGGGCTGCGCACCGCGTTTGCGTAACTCAGCCGCCAGTGCGTTGGCCCGGGCGTTCAGCTCGCGATAGCTCAGTTGCGCCCTGCCAAAACAGACAGCCGTGGTATCCGGCGTCCGCGCGACCTGTGCTTCCACCAGTTCGTGCACGCACAGATCGGCGCCGAATGAAATTGCGGTATCGTTGAACTCGGTGACAACGCGCTTGCGCTCATCGGCGGCGAGCAGCGTAAATTCCCTGAGTGGCTGACGGGGTGAGCTCGTGACTTGTTGCAGCAGCGCAACGTAACGGTCGAGCAACCGTTCGACGGTCGCGGCGCTGAACAACTCGGTGCTGTATTCCGCACCAATTTCAATGCCCTCATCATCGCGCGTTACGGCGAGCGTCAGATCGAACTTGGCGGTGTCGTGACTGACGAGCGTCGCGGGTTCAGTCTCCAGCCCCGGCAGTTGCAGTGCCGAGCCACGACTGTCCTGCCAGATAAACATGTGCTGAAACACGGGTGTGTGGCTCATGTCGCGGTCCGGTTGCAGCTCCTCGACCAGCTTCTCGAATGGCAGGTCCTGATGGTCGTACGCATCCAGCGCCGTCTTCCGGACCTGCTGCAGGAAATCGCTGAACGACTGTGAGCCATCGGTATCAACCCGCAGCGCCAGCGTGTTCAGGAAGAAGCCAATCAGGTTCTCAAACTCGGTGCGCTGGCGCCCTGATATCGGTGTGCCGATGACGACATCGGTTTCGTTGGCGTAACGGCTTAGCAGCATCGCGAAGGTTGCAAACCCCAGCATGAAGAGTGTCGCACCGGACTCGCCGGCCAGCGTTTCCAGCGGCTCGACTAGCGAGGCGGGCAGTCTTCGTGCGGTCCAGTGTCCTGCAAACCCGGGTTCCGGCGGGCGCGGAAAGTCCAGTGGCAATTCAAGCACGGGTGGGGCGTCACGCAGTTGTTCGCGCCAGAACTCGAGGTGTGTTTCCGCTGCGCCGCCGGCTAACAACTTGCGCTGCCAGACCGCATAGTCGCCGTATTGCACGGGCAATGCGGCCGGTGCTGTGCCGTTGCCGGAATGCACACCGTACAGTTCGCCGAGCTCGCGGAAGAACACGTCCATCGACCATAAATCGCTGACGATGTGATGAATCACCAGTACCAGCAGGTGCGTATCGTCAGTAGCGCTGATGACGTGCAGCCGGAGCAGCGGGCCTGTCTCAAGACTGAAACCGATGCGCGCGAGTTCACTGGCGCGCGTCTGCTGCGCGGTTGTATCGGCGACGTCTTCCCATGCGATCGTGACAGGCAGCTGATCGACAACCTGTTGCACCGGGTTGTCATCGATGCGAACAAACTGCGTACGCAATGATTCATGTCGAGCGATCAGATCGTCGAGTGCGTTCTGCAGTGCTGCGCGGTCGATGTGGCCGCGGGTGCGCAGTGCGAACGGCATGTTGTATACGGCAGTGCCCGGCTCGAGTTCATCAAGGAACCACAGCCGTTGTTGCGCGAACGACAGCGGCAGCGGCTGAGTGCGGTCAGCAATGGCGAGTTCCGGACCTGCGTCGATGTCGCCTGCGTCCGGTGCCGCACCCAGCGCAGCGGCGAGGCCCGCTACAGTGGGATGATCGAACAGACTGTTCAGCGGCACGGCAACGCCGAATGCGTCACGGATGCGGGATACCAGCTGCGTCGCCAGAAGCGAGTGTCCGCCCAGGCCGAAAAAGTCATCCAGTACGCCGACCTGATCAACGCCAAGCAGATCCTCCCAGATAGCCGCCAGTTGCTCTTCGGTGGTATTGCGCGGCGGCGTGTAAATTTCTGTGGATACGTGTTCCGGCGCCGGCAATGCGTTGCGATCAATTTTGCCGTTGGGTGTAAGCGGCAGTGCATCCAGCACCATGTAAGCGGCGGGCACCATGTATTCAGGCAGTGTGCGGCGCAGGTGTTCTTTCAGTGCCGGCACCAGACTACGCTGTATACGCCCCTGCATCGGGTTGTTACAACATTGCTCCAGCGTAATATCACGCGCCGGCAACAGCAGGCGCGCATCCACGGTGGGGTCGCTGGTCAGCAGGGCATTGAAACGACCCGGTGATGTGCCGATCAGCTGTGCATGCACGCCGTGTTTATTCGCCAGCGCGTATATGTCTTCGGCATGCAGCCCGTGCGGCGTTGCGGAGCTGATGCGCTCGCGCAGTTCGCCCACTGTCGTCGTGGCCGCGTCTTGCGAGTTTACGCTGGTGAGTGTGATGACTTCGGGTTGCAACCGTGCGTCGGCGATACCGGTCAGCAACAAATCGTCACTGCCTCGCTCCCGCAGTATCGTGTCGAGCCAGTCGGCATCGTTGGCTGACTGCCAGTCCAGGCGCCGTGGCTCACTGGCCGCGGCGGGCTCGTCCATAGTCAACACCGCGTCGTAACGGAAACAGCTCATCTCATTGCGGTTGGTGCCCCGTTTTAACTGCAGTTCAATACGGCGAAGCCGCGGCAACTTCTGCGCAATTGCAACGAACAATGCCGGGTCAATCAGCAGCTCTTCCTCGCCGTCGACACGTTGCCGGATTCGTTCACCCAGTGCCAGCAGATCGAGGTTGTCCTCGGCCTGCCAGAGCTGCACAGAAGCATGGTATGACTCGAGCAGCGGCAGGGCCCGCAAGTCACCGAGAAACAGGCTGCCGCCCGGACTGAGTAACTCAGCTGCGTTGCGGATGACGTTGAGCAGGTAACGCTGTTCCGGAAAGTACTGTGCGACGGAATTAATGATGATGACGTCAAACTTTTCGCCACGGACCTGCTCGAGTTGATCAGCGCCCAGCTGACGTGCTTCAACATGGCCGAGGTCTTCAAAGCTGTCGCGCAAATGATGAATGGCGGCGATCGACGCGGGCGAGAAATCAAGTGCCAGATAGCGGGCCGTTTCCGGTGCAACACGTGCAACGACGAGGCCGGTGCCGCAACCGACTTCCAGTACGCGTTCCGGTTGCAGAGTGTTAATTCGTGCCGCCGTCGCATCTATCCATTCGCGCATCTGCGGCGCGGGTATCTGCTCGCCGGTGTAGCTGCTCGACCACCCGGAAATATTGAAGCGCGGATCGATGGGCTGGCCTTCGACGTACGCGTTTTGCCAAAGGTCACGCCACTGATCGAGTTGCTCGTTACGAAGCTGTTCCAGTTCGGCTTCGCTCGCGCCGTCTGCTTCGGTAATCAGGTAGCCAACCAGTCGTTTCTCACCTTCGCGATCTTCGCGGGCGCTGACGACTGCCTGACTGACCAAAGGGTATTCCGCCAGTGCGGTTTCGATCTCGCCGAGCTCAATACGGTAGCCGCGCACCTTGACCTGATTGTCGTTGCGCCCGAGGCATTGAATCTCGCCGTTGTCGAGATAGCGGGCCAGATCGCCGGTGCGATAAAGCAGGCTGCCGTCAGGGTCAAAAGGATTGTCAATAAACCGCTCTGCCGTCAGTTCGGGCCGGTTGAGGTAACCCCGTGCGACGCCGTCGCCCGCTATGCACAGTTCGCCCGGCACACCGGGAGGTACGGAGCGGAGTTGTTCATCGACGATGTAAACCTGCGTGTTGGCGATGGGTCGGCCGACGATAATAGGGCCGTCCGTGCCGACCTTGCTGACAGTGGACCAGATCGTGGTTTCAGTAGGCCCGTACATGTTCCAGAGTTGCGAGCACAGCGGCAGCAGCCGGTCTGCCAGTTCGCGCGGCAACGCCTCGCCACCGCAGAGTATTTTCAGATCGGCTTTGCCGGGCCATTCGGCGTTCAGTAACAGCTGCCAGGTGGCAGGTGTGGCCTGCATAACGGTCGCATTACTGTCACTGATGAGTTGTGCGAGTCGCGCGCCGTCTGCCGCTGTCTCCTTGTCGGCAATGATCAGTCGTGCGCCGTTAAACAGCGGCAGCAACAATTCCATTACCGCGATATCGAACGACAGCGTTGTAACGGCGACCAGCGTGTCGTCCGCGCTGATGCCGGGCTGCTCTGCCATGCTGGTCAGGAAGTTCACGACACCGCGATGCTCCAGCTGCACGCCCTTCGGCAGGCCGGTCGAGCCGGAGGTGTAGATCACGTAGGCGAGATCGCGCGTCGTACCCGGAGTCTCCGGATCGCTGTCGGGTTGTCGTGCGAGTTCGTCGCGGCGTTCGTCGAGACAGAGTGTCAGTGGCGGCGTCCGCTCCAGATCGCCGACCCGCGTCGATTGTGTCAGCAAACCGGCAAGATTCGCATCATCAATCATGTAACTAATGCGATCGGCCGGGAATAACGGGTCCAGCGGTACATACGCGGCGCCGCTTTTCAGTATGCCGAGCAGCGCAACGAGCATGTCGGTCGAACGCTCCAGGTAGATACCGACGAGCTGGCCCGGTTTGATTCCCTGCGCACGCAAATACGCGCCGAGCTGATTCGCCCGCCGGTTAAGCTCGGCGTAGGTGAGCTGCTCATGCCCCTGCACAACCGCGATACGTTCGGGGGTGGCTGCAGCCTGCTGCGCGAACACCTGTTCAATGCGCGTATCCGACGGGTAGGGCGCCGCGGTCGCATTCCAGTCCACACAGACACGCTGTTCTTCGGCGCCGTCCATGAGCGGCAGATCGAGAATTCGAGTCTGCGGATTCGCTGCGATACTTTCGAGCAGCGTCTGCAGATGGGTGACCATGCGCTCGATGGTGCTGCGGGCAAACAGGTCAGTGCTGTATTCAATCGAGCCGCTGAAGCGGCCGTCAAGTTCGATCAACTGCAGAAACAGGTCGTACATCGTGGTGCCCGGCGCGACCGGAAAGTCACTGACTTCGGTGCCGGTTAGCGCCAGTTCTTCGTTGCCGCTGTATTGATGAACGACGAATAACACCTGAAACAACGGGCTGCGACTACGATCACGTTCCGGGCTGAGTTCTTCAACCAGATTTTCGAACGGCAGATCCTGATTGGCGAATGCGCCTGCCGCTATGTCACGCGCCTTGGTGACGAGTTCGAGAAAGGTCGGGTTGCCGCTCAGGTCGCCGCGCAGCACCAGCGTATTGACGAAGGGGCCCAGCAAATTCTCAAGCGCCGCTTCATGCCGGTTTGACACGGCAGTGCCCAGCACCACGTCATCCTGATTGCTGTACCGGTGCAGCAGAATCTGGAACGCGGCGAGCAGGGTCATGTAGAGCGTGAAGCCGTTGCTGCGGCTCAGTTCCTGCAGACGTCTGCCGAGTTCAGCCGGCAAATTAAAATGATGAATATCGCCACGGTAGGTTTGGACGGGCGGTCGCGGTTTATCGGTGGGCAGCTCCAGCGTGCTGAGCCCGTCGAGCGCCTTCTTCCAGTAGTCGATTTGCCGGGCAGGTTCGGGACCTTGGAGCCAACGGTTCTGCCACGCTGCGAAATCTGCATAGTGAACCGTCAGGTCAGGTAGGTCCGGCTGGCTGCCGTTGGCAAGCGCCGCGTAGATCACCGACAGCTCGCGCATCAGAACGCCGCACGACCAGCCGTCGACGACAAAGTGATGCGTTGTAAAAGTCAGTACCGCGTGGTCGGCGCCGATACGGAGCAGTTTCGTGCGTATCAGCGGTGCCTGACGCAGTGATACCGGCGGCCGCGCCTCATTGTCGACCGCTGTTTGCAGTGCTGATTCGCTGGTGCCCGCCGGCAGCTCTTCTATCACAAACCAGTCACCCTGCGGATCGATATCCGCGGCGTCCAGAATTTGCAGACGCGGGCCGTCATCCGTGCTCAGGCACCGCGACCGCAGAACTTCATGGCGTGCGATCAGCTGACGCAGTGCTGCGCGTAACCGGTCGGTGTCGACCGGGCCGCTGATGCGTTTGGCGAGCGAGACGTTGTAGAAGGGATTGTCAGGTTCAAGTTCGTCAAGAAACCAGATGCGCTGCTGCGCAAACGACAACGGCATCAGCGCTTCTCTGGGGACAGCAGTGATTCCGTCGCTGCCACTGTTCTGCTCTGCAAGCAGAGCGCTGATGATTTCGGCCTTGCGCTGCTTCAGTTCCTCAACCACGTCGGCGTTAACGATGCCTTTCGGTGCGCTGTATCGCAGCCGGTCACCGTCGACCCAAAGTTCTACGCCACGAAAGCGCAACTGATCGATAAACTGCAGGGAAGCTTGGCTGGCCTTCATGGAAAACAGGCGTTCAGATTTCGCCTTCGTCGCGCTCGTCGGCGCCTGGCGCAACCGATTTTGCCCCGTCTGCGGGCGTCCCGCCAGCCCCTGACAGCGATTCAGGCAGGCCGCCGCCGAGCAGTCCGTGCAGCACCAGATGGTGTTCGCCGAGATTCAGCAGCGGTTCCATGACCGCGGCTTCGAGGCCGCCTGTCTGGCACAGGCCGATGCCGTTCCCGGGCGCGCGCATTTCCAGCATCTGAGTCATGTGTCCGGCTTCGAGGGTGGCGTAGTGCAGTGCGCGGTCCCGGTACATCGCACCGATCGCATGCAGGTCTGCGATCAGGTACAGCGCGAACGCAGCCGCATCGAAAATCGGCCGATTAACGATCGGATCATAGTGCTGGCGCATATCGGCTATGTCGTCACCGACCGGCATCAGTTGATGACGATCCGGGTCGTGATAATAGAACCCCGCCGGAATACCGGCGACACGACCCGGTTTAATGTAGACGTAACACTGCACCGGATACATGCCGCCCGCGGATGCATACAGGTACTTGGTTTTGTCGGCCAGTTGCAGCGAGCGCAGATTAGCGAGCAGATCAGCCAGTGCAGCCGCCGGCAACTCGCCGGCTGCAAACTCCCGGTAGCTGCGATGTTGAGCGTAGGCATTTTCATCTGCGGTCGCGGCGGGCAGGGGGATGCCCTCGGCCGAATCAAAACGTCGCAGGGCCGGCCGGCTCTCCTTGAACGCGTTGCGTTCTTCCGGGTCTACAAGTTTCGGAATGCCTTCCAGCAACCATTCCGGCGTCAGCAAAGGGTCACCGCCGGCCGGAGCTGCGGTCGTTGTTTGTGCGGGCTGGTTATTCCCCAGCAGCGCGGACAAGCCGTTAATGCTCGGGTCGCGGTAAAACTCATCCATGCGCGGGCGAAAGCCCAGATGCTGGTCGAGTGCGTTGGCGATACGAATCATTTCTATCGAGGTCGCACCGAGTTGCAATAAGTTGGCGGAGGGGTCCAGCCCGTCTGCGTTGAGTATTTCACTGACGATGCGTGCGATATCCGTGTTGCTGCCGGCAGCGTTACCGGCCGCAACCGTTGCGGTTGAACCGTCCGGGGCGGGCGGGTCCGGCAGTTGGCGCCGGTCGACTTTGCCGTTGTCTGTTAACGGCAGGTGATCCAGCAACACGAATGCGGAGGGCACCATGTACTCTGGCAGCTTGCCGCTCAAAAATTGTTTCAGCTCTTCGGCGCCCGGATGCGGTTCCTGTTCTGCGACTACATAGCCGACCAGGCGCTTGTTGCCGCGATCAGGGCCGACGGCGACAACCACCGCGTTACGCACATGCGCGTGCGATTCCAGCGCGGCCTCGATATCGCCCAGCTCGACACGGAATCCCTGCACCTTCACCTGAAAGTCTTCACGGCCTAAAAATTCGATGTTGCCGTCCGGCAGGTAACGGCCGAGATCGCCGGTCCGGTATAGGCGCTCGCCTGTGCGCGGATGCGTAAAAAAGCTGGCGTTGGTTTTCTCTTCGTCGCGCCAGTAGCCTTTCGCGACGCCGATGCCGCCGATATAAAGCTCACCGGCCACCCAGTCGGGGCAGGGGGCGAGTTCCTGATTCAGTACATGGAAAGTCTGATTCAGCATCGGTTTGCCGTAGGGGATGCTGGTCCAGTCGGGCGGTACGTCGCCGATCGGATAAATGATGGACCAGATCGACGCTTCAGTAGCGCCGCCGAGACTGTAGACATCAATAGTGCCCAGCGCCCGGATGCGCCCCGGCAGCTTCACGGGGATCCAGTCGCCGCTCATCATGACGACGCGTAATGATTGCAGCACCGGCTCTACCTGCTGTTCCGCATAATCCGTGAGCAGGTCCATCAGCGCGGGCACCGTGTTCCAGATCGTGACCTGATTGCGCGCCACCATGGTTGCCCAGTGCGCCGGGTCGCGCATGCCGCCCGCGTCGGGCATCACCACCGCACCACCGGCGCCGAGTATGCCGAAAATATCGTAGACCGACAGGTCGAAACTCAGTGAGGAAAGTGCCAGCACACGATCATTGGCGCCGACACTGAAACGCTGATTGATATCAATACAGGTGTTCGCCGCTCCCCGGTGATCGATGACCACGCCTTTCGGCTGGCCCGTTGAGCCCGAAGTAAAAATGACGTACGCGATGTCATCAAGCGTCGCCGTTGACTGCACGTCGTCGACTGCGAGACCCGCAAGCCCTTCGTCACTGACCCGCAGGCGTGTGACATTATCCGGCCAGTCGATCGCGGCTTCCTGACAGTTCTGCGTCACCGCGATACGCGCCTGACCAAAATCGAGCAGATAGTGCAGGCGTTCTGCCGGCATCGCGGCATCGACGGGCATGTAGGCAGCGCCGGCTTTGAGTATGCCCAGCACAGCGACGACCTGCTCCCAGCCTTTCTGCATGACCACGGCCACCAGTTCGTTCGTGCTGACGCCCTGTTGGCGCAGTGCATGGGCAAGCTGGTTACTCATGCGGTCGACGTCGCCGTAATTCAGCGTTACATCGCTCGCGATAACAGCCGGTGCGTCGGGATTGCTTTTGGCGTGTCGCAGAAACGGAGCGTGCAGCAGTTCGGTCGGCTCCGGAGCTGCGGTGTCATTAATGCTTGCACGCAGCGACGTCTGTCGCGCGGGGAGTAGTTGCTGCAGGGTCGTTGTCCAGTCGAGCACCCACGCTTCCTCACTCGTCGCCAGCTCCCGAAGCCGCGTGTTGTAGGCGGCAAATAAGTCGTCGATCATGCCCGGCGGAAAGAGTTCTTCGACCACGTCCCACGTGTAGAACAGTCCGCCGCCACGTTCCATCGCGACATGATCAATCCAGACCTGCGGAGTCTGGCTCACGCTGTACACCTGCTCACCCAGTTTGTGCCAGCTGGAGTCGTCCTGACCATCGGCCCCGACGCCGAGTATGCTGGTGAATACGATCGGCATCATGGGCTGAATTTTGTCACCCATCTGTGCGATCTCGCGCATCACCCGCACGCCCGAGACAAAGCGGTTGTCGACGCCCTGCCACAGTTCTTTCTGCAGCCGCTGCGCGCGCTGTTCGAACGAGCCGACGCCGAGTTCATCGACGCCGAGCAAAACGAGCGACGTGAAATCACCGACGACGTCGTTAACGTCGGGGTGCAACGGCAGCCGGTTAAACAGCGTCAGATTCAGCGTGAGTCGCGGGTTGCGTGACCAGGCCGCCAATGCCTCGCCGAAACACTGCAGCAGCGCAACGGTGGGCGTTATGCCGGCGCGCGCCGCGCGCGCCTGCAGTCGTTCCCAGTCGGCCGCGGATAATTCGCTGCCGCGCTGGCTGAAGTGCTGTTCTTCGAGTGTTTCGGGCGCCCGCGCCAGCGGCAACTGCGGCATCGCCGGCAGCGTTTCGATACGTTCACGCCAGTATTCAAGAGAGCGCTGGTAATAACCGGAGTCGCGCAGCTTGCGTTCCGTCAGTACGTAGTCACGGAAGGTCAGGTCCGGTAGCGGCAGCGTTGCGTCTTCGTCATTGTAGAAGCGCAGCAGTTCTGCGGAGATGATCTGAAAACTGCGTGCATCCGTAATCAGGCAGTCGAGACTGATGTGCAGCCGGGTTATATCGTCGGGCAACAGGGACGCTGACAATTCAAACAGTGGCCACCGGTCGCTCGGAATGACCTGATGTGACAGGCGTTCCCGTTCCGTCGCAAGACCGGTTGCAACCGCATCGGCCGACTGCTCTCGCAAATCCTGTACAGGGAACCGATAGGCCGGCACCTCAGATAGCACTTGTTGTGTGCCATCCGGCAATACAATCGCGCGCAACATCGGGTGGCGCGCAATCACTTTCTGCCAGGCACGTTCGAGCCGCGGCAGGTCCAGTGCCGTCGCGTCGACCTCTATATACAAATGCGTCGACACGTTACCCATCGCGAAATCGGATCCGCGCCCGACCAGGTAAGCCTGCTGTATGTCAGTGAGCGGAAAGGTCTCGTGGCGCGCGGCATGATCCGGCATGACAACCGGCAGCTGCTCGTCTGCGCCACGCTTCGGAGAGTCATCGTGCAGGCCCGCGACCGCATCCGGGAAAACGGCCTGCAGTTCGTTCGCCAGTTGCGCCACAGTGGACGCGTCCAGCAGCATCGAAATGTAGATGTACTCGCCGAGCAACTCGCGCAATGCCGTGGTCAGTCGCAACGCGAGTATCGAGTCACCCCCGAGCGCGAAGAAATCATCGTGTATGCCAATGTCATCGATGCCCAGTGTTTCAGACCAGATTCGGGTGATCGCGGTTTGCAGTTCGTTGGCGGGAGCAGCATAGGCGGTGCTCAGTTCAGGCCGCGCGCGTCCCGGCGCCGGCAGCGCGTCACGATCCAGTTTACCGTTGGCGGTTAGTGGCAGTGAGTCGAGAAACACATAGAACGACGGCAGCATGTAGTCCGGCAATTGTGCTTGCAGGTGCTCCCGCAGCACCGGTTCGCTGGCGTCAGCGGCGGCGATATAGGCAACCAGTTGCAGGTCGGTGCCGCCATCGTTTCTCCCGACGACCGCACATGCGCGCACACTGTCATGAGCGCTCAGTGCAGCTTCGATTTCTCCGGTTTCGATGCGGTGCCCGCGCACCTTCACCTGATCGTCGTTGCGACCGGCAAATTCGATGCTGCCGTCCTCCAGTCGTCGCGCCAGATCGCCCGTGCGGTAAACGCGTTGCCGCGTTCCGGACAGTTCCAGATCCACAAAAGCGCTTGCCGTCAGCTCCGGGTCATTGATGTAGCCACGGGCGACGCCCGGGCCGCCCACGTACAACTCGCCGATGGCATCACCGCTGACCGGTTGTCCGGCCGGGTCGAGAATCCACACGAGCGTATCCTCGAGCGGCCGGCCCGCGTTGGCTGCATTGTCGATATCGGCCGCGCTGTAGCAACGGGCACAAACCTGACCGCCTGTCTCCGTAATGGCAAAGGTGTTCCACAATTCCGGCCCGTCAGGGTGTTGCGTGTACCAGCGTCGCAGATCTGCCGCCAGCACCGCTTCGCCGCTGAGGATAATTTTGCGTAACCGCAACGCTTCGTCGCTGTGCGCGAAACTGTCGCTGAGCAATAACTGGCGGAACGCGGACGGCGTCTGGCTTAGCACTGTGACGCCGGCTGTCCGTAGTAACTCATAAAGTGCGCGCGGATCCGCTTTGTCGCGTTCCGGAACAATGACTAACCGGCTGCCGTGTATAAGTGCGCCGAAAATTTCCCACGCTGAAAAGCCAAACGCATAGGAATGGAACAGTGTCCAGACATCCTGGTTGTCAAAACGCAAGCCGGCGGGTAACGCGGGAAAAAGGCGTGCCACGTTCGCGTGCGTCACCATGACGCCTTTCGGCCGGCCGCTGGTGCCCGATGTAAAAATGACGTAGCAGAGATCATCCGCGTTGGCACCGCTCTGCGGATTGCTGTCATCACTGCCTGCATCGACATCAACAATAGCTGCGCCTGTGTCAGGCAGCACGGCGTCGGCTTCCGGCGTGCTGACAATCAGCCGGGGTTTGGCCTGATCAAGCACGCTCGCAAGTCGTGCCGGCGGGTAGCCCGGATCAAGCGGCAGGTAGGCGGCGCCCGATTTAAGGATACCGAGGATGCCAACGATCAAATCGCAGTCGCGCGGCAGACACAGGCCGACCGGCTCCTCTGCCGAGACGCCCGCTGCGCGCAAATTGTTCGCGAGGGCGTTGGCCCGCGCATTCAATTCTCCATAGGTGAGCACGGTGTCGCCGCAACTGACAGCAACAGCATCAGGCGCATTGCTGGCCTGCAGCTCAATTATTTTGTGGAGTGTCTGCATGTTTTGATTGTTCTGATTGCGCAGCAATTGTAGGCCGTCGCGCCCCCGGCGGCCGCCAACCGGTTCGCAAATCGACTAATAAGTGTAACTCGTGACGTCTGGCCGGTGGGCACGGGATTTATGTTTAAACAGCGGGGCTGAGTCCGCGTGTACCGGGCGTCCGCTGCCCTGAAATTCGCGTCCGCAGCGGCCCTTCGGTACCGTAGGCGCCCATGTTGAGCAAAGTTCTGCGTAAATGCCGTGAGATCTGGAGGCGCCGCCACTATGTGTGGCAGCGCTGGGCGGGTGCGCGGGTACCGCCCCACAGCGTGGCCTGGCTGCCGGATGGCTTTACGGTGCGCCGGCTGGCCGACACCGGCATAGCGCTGGTCGACAATTTCTCCACCGCTGAAGAGTCGGTCGCGGTCATTGAAGCCGCCCGCGGCCGTCTGCGTCGCAGCGGCGTATACGTGGACGGCAAATTTCAGGATCACGACGGGCGGATTTCCTACACCGCTTCTCTGTACGGGTCCGGCTACCGGCATCCGTCGGTGCTGCCGCTGATGCAGCGGGCGGCGATGCTGAGTGGTTTGCCGTACACCCACATCGAAGCGGTGTATGTAACGCGGTATCCGGAAGGCGGGCTCTACAACGAGCATATTGATTTCGGCCCGGAGTATTCGGTCGACAGGCTTTATACCGTGCTGCTGTATCTGAATTCGGTGCCGCAGGAGCAGGGCGGTGCGACCGTGTTCCCGTCATTGGGGGTTGCTGCGCAACCAGTCGCGGGCCGCGCGCTGATGTGGACTAACAAGAACCCGGACGGCAGCGGTCATTCAGAAAACAGCCACACTGCGATGCCGGTCGAGAACGGCGGCGAAAAATGGGTGATTCAGTTCTGGGTCCGTGCCTATCCCATGGTCGGGTCCGAACCTGAATTGCCGGTGCCGCAGACTCGTTCAGGCCTGCCGCTGGAGAGCACCGACGACTTGCCGGATGGCATCAGCCGGTATACAGCTAACAGCTGAAAAACCGGGTTTCGCACCAGCGTTGCGGACTGCAGTCAGGGCTGTTTCTGCGAAATGACCCAGAGGAAGGTCGTTTCCCTGCCGTCTTCGATGGCGGACTCCATGGACTTGGTGACAACGGTGAGCCCGGCATCTGCAATCAGCTTCAGCGTTGGTTCCTCGCCGTAGCTGCTCCAGTACATCGTCGCGCCGTGCCAGTCTTCCGTGACCAGATTATCAACGTCATAGGGGTAGAAGGCGGCCATAAAGACGCCGCCCGGGCGCAACCAGCGACCAATGTTGTTGATGAGCTGCTCGTAGCGATCGCGCGGCACGTGATGAAACGCGTAGTAGGCGACGACTGCATCAAAACTGTCATCAGCAAATTCGAGTTCAGTCATATCCGACAGGATGAACTTCGCGCCCGGCGCATTCTGCTGCGCCAGTTTCAGGCAGCCTTCAGAGATGTCATTGGCTGTCACGTTGTAGCGGGACGCAAGCGCCTTGGTGGTGGGGTCACCGGGACCGCAGCCGAGTTCCAGCAGGTCTGAGCCTTCCGGGAGGTGCTCGAACAACAGGTTGGTGTAGGTATCGCGATCATGGCGTTCGTGGCGTAACGCCCAGTTGCCGTAGTCGCCGGCCATTTCGTCATAGCCGAGCGCGACAATCTTTTCGGGTTGATTTCGATAGCGAAATTCGCGAGCAATCGTGCCGATTCGGCGCGCTAGACGTTTGACAGAATTTACGATGGCCATGCCGGGAATCCGTTAAAGCGGGCGAGTCTAGCACAGCGTTTGCAGGGGATTCTGTGACACCGGGCAAGGTGCTAAGGTACGGCATGCCTCAACGCACACTGAGCATCGTCATTCCGGTGCGCAATCAACCCGACACCCTGAACCAGCTGCTGACAGCGATAGCGGGTCAGCAGTGCCCCGAGGGTTGGGAAGTCGAGACCATCTGTGTCGACAATAGATCCACGGACCATACGCCCGACATTATCCGCAGTCACGACGTCACCTATATGCTCGAAGAGCGACTGGGTCCGTCGATTGCCCGTAACACCGGCGCTGCAGCCGCGCGAGGAGAGTTGCTTTGGTTTATTGATGCGGACGCCGTGCCGCTTGGCGATGATTTCCTGAAGCGGCTGGTGGCCGCGGCAGACGAGCTCGGAGATTTCGGTGGTTTCGGCGGCCCGATACTGCTGCCGGAAGAGCAACGCAATAATCCGATTGCGTTCGCCGATCATATGTCCTGCTGGTCCGCCTGGCACGCGGAGCGCCCCGACGGCGAATCAGGATTTCAGCCCACGAGCATTGTGATTCGCAAAGCGCTGTTCGATGAAGTCGGCGGCTACGATACGCAGATAAGGGTGCTTGAGGACTGGGATCTGCAAACCCGCCTCGAAGAATCACGGCGCAAAGTCGAAGGTCCGGAGGCTCCCAAGCGGCCGATCTGGTTTGTGCAGGCTCTGCCGGTGGCTCACAGCGCACGAAGCACACTGTTGCGCACGATTCGCCACAGTTGGTACTGGGGTTTGCCGAGCCGCGAGGGCTGGCTCGAGCGCTCCGGAATACCGACCGCCCGCTATGAAAGGCCGTGGCGTCGCTGGCTCGCCTTGCCCGGGCTGGTCTGGCTGCGTGCCCGGCATCCGTTACATATCGCCTGGCGGGACTCCAAATGGCGGACCGTGGTCAGCTTTCCGTTCATGGTCATTACGCTCGTCACCTGGGCGGCTGCCGTGATCGTGGGTCAGGGTCAGCCCGACGATGATCAGTTCGCCCCGGTGTGACTGAAACTGATCCTGCGCCGGTGCTAATCGTCGCCGGATATTGTTAAGTCGATTCCGCATTCCGTGCCGTATTTCTCATCGATATCGATGATTTTCTGTCCTGAATCGGGCCTGGTTCACAGAATCTGCGTGGCCCACACAGGAAAATGCGGGTTATATAAACAAAGGATTATTTCGTTGGACGCACTCGACATATTTCTGATTAGCGTGCCTGTTGGACTGCTGATCACCTGGCGACTGCTGACCGGGTCGACCCGCCAGCATCGTGATGAGCTACGTGCCGCGGACAGTACCCGCGGTGGTGACGTCCATGCGCGCGCGCGTAATGTCGGACTGGCCAATTCCCGGTTCGAATCGAAGCGCTTACGAATCTGCAACCAGCCGTGTCGTGCTGCGCTGAAGTTGCGTGACCAAGTGTTTCTGGCGAACGACGCGCCCCCACTGCCGTTACCGGATTGTGATCGCACCAGTGGTTGTCACTGCGAGTATTCCACGCATGATGATCGTCGAGGGAATCACGACCGTCGTTACCCGGCAGAGGACATTGTGCCCTCCGATGACTTCTTGCTGCCGGACTCGGCTGTACTTACGCAGGATCGTCGTGAAGACAATGACCGGCGTCGCCGCAAAGCGGCACGACCCGTAAGCCAGACGTAAGACTCACAAAAAAACCCAGCTTGGCGCTGCAGCCCAGCTGTCAGTCTTGTGCTCAGCTAACAAAAAAACCACCCGCAGGTGGTTTTTTTGGTTGGAAAACTGTCGGTGCGTTCAGACCGGCGTTACGTTTTCCGCCTGTGGCCCTTTTTGACCTTCGGTCACAGTCATGGTCACTTTCTGACCTTCATGCAGGCTTCTTCGACCGGTGCCCTGGATAGCGCTGAAGTGAACAAACACGTCCTTGCCTCCCTCACGCTCAATGAAACCCCATCCCTTCTCGTCATTGAACCACTTAACGGTACCTTCAACTTGATCTGACATATCTACTTCTCACTGCGCCGCCTGAACGACGTTTAATTAAAACTCCCCACAATCGAAATCGTGCGGATACTGATGCAATTCGAGTGAGGCCTGTCGCCCCGTCGAATGTACAAATAATATCCTAACCGAAAAAACCGCATCTTTCTTTACAGTTTCGTTAACGCCCCCGGGGCCCTGCGGATCGCTTGACTGGCGCGCTTTTCAGGGCTTCCAGGGGGTGTTGAAGGAGACCCGGTGCATCAGGCGATGCTGCTGGCCGAAGTCGAAAATCCCCCGGTGTATGGTCGAGAAATTGTCCCATAATGCCAGCGAGCCGGGCGCCCAGTTGAAGCGGTACTGGTACTCCGGGCGTGTCTGGTGGGCAAACAGGAACTCCAGAACGGCGGTGCTTTCCCGTTCATTCATCCCGCAAATCTCCCGTGTCATAAATTCGGACACGAACAAAAAGCGCCGACCAGTATCCGGGTGGGTGCATACCACCGGGTGTTCGGACGGTGGCAGGTAGCTGCGCACCTGCTCAAACTCCTGCGGTGACATGCGTTCGAGAGCGCTCATCAGATTACGCGTCATGTTGTCGTGAACTGCGCTCAGGCCGCTGACAAATGCCTGCCACTCCGGCCCCAGGTCTTCGTAGGCTGCGCACATATCAGCCCACACGGTATCGCCGCCGCCGGCCGGTACGTCGAGCGCGTAAAGCAGTGAGCCCCGTGTGGGTTGAGGGCGAAACGAGCTGTCGGCGTGCCAGTAAATATCAGACACGATGCCATCGAACATATCCGGGTATTCCTGAACCCAGACACCCTCGTGACCTTCCAGCCCCGGCGCATAACCCAGCTTTTGCAGTTCGCCAAAGCGTTGCCCGATCGCCAGATGCTGTTCCGGGCTTAATTCCTGGTCGCGAAAAAACAGCACCTGATAGTCCAGCCAGGCCTGTCGTAATTCAGTAAACAGTTCGTCGTCAGCAATCGCATCGGCAATCTGAATGCCACTGATTTCGGCTGCAAAACTGCCGGTTAGCGGTGTTGCAGTAAAATTTTTGTAGTCGCGCTTTGCAACGGCGCTGACGTGTGTGGCGAGTTGCGAGCGGGACATAGTAATCAGCCTTTATCGGGTTGCGGCAGCAACAATATCGCCCGCACCGGCTGACCATACGCCGGAGTGCCCGGTGATATGCTCCAGCACCTGTTCCAGCCTGCTAATGCGGTGCGGCTGACCAAGCATCCACGGGTGTATCGACAGCGCCAGCATGCGGCCGCTGTTCGTGTCCTGTGCTTCCTTATAAAGGAAGTCAAACGCATCGATGATCTGATCCGCGTACTCGGCCTCGGAGTGCAGGTTGGCCTGCATAATGAAACGGTCTTCGAGCTCTGTTGACAGTGGCAGGGCGGTAATCTCGCCCGCGCCTGTGCGGAATGCGAACGGCAATTCGTCGTTGATCCAGTCGCACATATACTCCACGCCGTTCTCAACCAGCAGTTGCGGCGTGTTGAAGCTCTGCGACTTGGACGGGCTGAGCCACCCTCTGATATCCCGGCCGGTCAGCTGCCGCAGGCCGTCGAGCGATTTTTTCACGAGCGCAGCTTCTTCGCCTTGATTCTGGCCGCCGTAATGCGGGGCGTCCATGTGCCAGCCGTGGCAGATTATTTCGTCGCCGCGCTCGACAATTTTGCGCAGCAAGTACGGGTAGCGTTCCGCCAGTCGCGTCTGCATGGCGAAGGTCGGGGTAACGTTGTATTTGTCGAACGCTTTCAGCAGGCGAAAGATACCAACACGGTTGCCGTATTCGCGGAGCGTGTAATGCCGCAAATCCGGATACGCTGTTGTCATGCCGCTGGTCGGCGCGAAGGGTTTACCCTGCTGATTGAGCGGGAAGTATTGCAGGGCCACGTTTATCCACAGGGCGACATGCTTGCCATCAGGCCAGCTGACCGGCGGACGGTTCGCCATCATCGACCAGTCGTAGTAGTCGTGGTCCATGCCATAGCTGCGATGGGGGTAATCGAAATATTCTTTATCCAGGCTCATTATCCTCCCCCCTTATCCTGCTTTCGCGGCGATGTCCGCCACCGCATCGTTATAGCAGTTGTCGATGTAGTACTCCGCGATTTCACGGCCGGTTGTGACCCACACGTCTGAGTGACCGGTAATGTACTCGAGCGCTTCTTCAAAGGCTTTGAGCCGATGCGGGTGGCTCACCTGATAGGCGTGCAGCGGCACGCACATGACCACGCCGTTTTCTTTGCCTTCTTCGTACAGGCGGTCAAAATTCGCTTTGATCATCTCGCCATAGCGGCGCGGCTCAATTTTATTGACCACATAGACAATGGTGTCATTCATTTCCAGCGAGTAGGGCACCGAGATGAACTTCTGTCCGCCCCTCACGTGCACCGGGGTCGGCTGGTCGTCGTGAAACAAATCGCAGGTGTAAATTCCGCCTGCTTCTGCAAACAAGTCCATCGTGATTTCGGTATGCGTTAACGCGGGCGCCAGGTAGCCGGAGCATTGCTGGCCGGTATGCTTGTAAATAGTCTCCATGGCATCTTCGATCATCGCGCGTTCCTGCGCCTCATCCATGCCATAGGTGTAGCGCGTGTTGTAGATGCCGTGACTGAAGAATTCCCAGTCCCGTTCTTTGCACAGTTCGATGATTTCCGGGTGGTGATCGCAGAGCGCCGTCGATAGCGAGATTGAGCCGCGTACGTTGTACTTATCAAGCACCTGCATCATGCGCATGTGGCCGACCCGGTTGCCGTAGTCGCGCGTGCCATAACCATTGATGTCGGGCACGGGGCGGGGCCAGGCTTTGCGGTGCGGATTTACCGCAGGATCAAGCTCGTAAAATTCGATGTTGGGCGCGACCCAGAATGCAACCCGTGCTCCGCCGGGCCATTCAATTTTTGGCCGGTTCTCGTAGGGCCAGTAATCAAATAATCCGGGGTCTTCTTTTCCTGCGACATCAGACATTAATCAATTCCTGTTTGACTAGCCTATTTGACTAGCCTATTTGACTAAAATGAGCAGCCCCGGGCTTGCCGGATGGGTTCACACCCCGGGTGATCCGCCAGCCACTGCCTGACGTAGTCGACCGGTTCGACGTCAGCATATTTCAGCATGATGTCGCACAGATTCGCGAAGTGCGGAATTTCGTGTTTATCGGCAACGCATTCTTCCGGAACAATGGTTCGGTAGCCCGTGGACAGCGACGCGACAACGCTGGCCCGGATACAGCCAGACGTGCTGCCGCCGGTCAGGATGACGGTATCGACTTTGTGCCAGACGAGCAGGGAAGGAATCAGCGTATCGTGAAACACGCTGGCCATCCGCTTATTAATCACTGCGTCTTTTTCGTAATCTATTTGCAGACGGGGGTCCAGCTCAGCTCGCGGGTCGCCGACTTTAATATTCTGCAGTGAATCCGGCGTATTGGTGCGCGTGCCCCACGTGCCCGCATCATCCGCATTGTTCATGTAGGCTACGTAGGTCCAGATGACCGGCATATTCTTACTGCGGGCGAGGGCGGAGAGCTCATTGATGTATTGCAGCTGGTTCGGGTCAGTCTGGTACGCGGTTTTGAAGTTGTCGATGTCCGTATACGCGCGCTGACAATCGATATTGATGATGGCCGCTTTCTCGCCGAAACCGAATTTCGCCCGGTTCGGGTTAGCCTTGACTTCCTCCCAGTACTGACGGGGCGTGAGGTCAGAGGTCTGCATTACTGGCATGAGAGTTACCCTTGCTATTATTGTGTGGTTCGGAACGGTCCGACGACATGCCGGAGCCCGCAATTCTAGCCGAGAACCACGCTGGTGGCGACTTCAGCGCAGACAGGAGCAGACAATGAAAGAACAACTGACACGCATTACGCGACAGGCACTAGCCGCTGCAAGGGCCGCTGCACTGGCGCTGGTTGTGCTGACCGGCTGTGCAACGACCCAGGGCAGCATGGCAGAGGTCGAAGCGCTGCGTTCTCTGGTCGCTGCTGATGACGCACGGCCGGTCGTCCTTATCACCGGCTCCAGTCGCGGCATCGGCCTGGCGCTGGCACAGCAATATGCCGAGCGGGGTTGGACCGTCATCGCAACCTGCCGGACCCCGTCGAAAGCGACAGCGCTGTCGGCGCTGGCTGACAGTAGTGACAACGTCTTCATCTTTCAGCTCGATGTGACCGACTATGCGGAAATGGACGCACTGGCGGAGCAGCTCGTCGGCATTCCTATCGATGTGCTGCTGAACAACGCCGGCATACTAGGGGGTAACGACAGGCAGAAGTTCGGCACCTTTGATTACACCGCGCTGGACGATGTGATGGCCGTCAATGTCAAAGGCCCCATCCGTATGACAGAGGTCTTCATTGATCACGTTGCCGCGAGTGAGCAAAAGAAGATCATGAACATTTCCAGTGTCGTCGGATCTGTAAAGCGGACGTTTGGCGGGCAGATCTTTTATCGCGCGAGCAAGTCAGCGCTCAATATGAGTATGCGAACCATCGCTAAGGAACTGCGCCGTGCACAACAGCCGGAGCGCAAAGAAGTCATCATCGGGCTGATTCACCCCGGCGTGGTCGCTACTGATTTCGCGAAGGGCGTGCCCATACCGATGATTGAGCCGGAAGAGTCGGCTCGCGGCGTGATCAAGGTCATTGATGAGTACTACACCACGCGCCGGCAGTCCGGCGACTTCATGAGCTACACAGGTGAGGAATTGCCGTGGTAGGTCACGCCTGGTCTGTTTTGACCTGGTCTGCGTCGACAAAGGGATTGATCAGCATCTGATCGAGTCGTGCGGTGGTACGGTCGCGAAATTCGGCCAGCCCTATCCGCATGTGCTCGTGCCCCAGTTGCGGTTGTGCGATGTAGCTGCCAAACCAGCGATCCCAGCAGGACAAAAAGAAACCGAAATTGCTGTTGGTTTCCTGCGGCAAGGTGGAGTGGTGCACGCGATGCATGTCAGGGGTCACGATAACGGCTCGTAAAGCGCGGTCGAGCTTGTCGGGCAGTCGCACGTTCGAGTGGTTAAAGATCGCACTGCCGTTCAGCACGATCTCAAACACGATCACAGCCACTGCCGGCGCGCCGAGCAGCACGATGACGCCCAGTTTCAGCAGCATCGACAACACGATTTCAAACGGGTGAAAGCGCAGCGCCGTCGTGGCATCGAATTCTATGTCGGTGTGATGCATCCGGTGTATCCGCCATAGCAGCGGGACCGCATGAAACAGCCGGTGCTGCCAGTAGATGATCAGATCCAGAAAAACGACCGTCAGTGCGATCGTCAGCGGTAACGGCAATGCCAGGTTGTTGAACAAGCCGAATCCGGCCGCTTCCGTCGCAGTGGCGACACCCGCAGCCGTGGCGGGGATGATCAGGCGCACAAGAAAAGTGCTCAGCATTGCGACGCCGAAATTGCCGGGCCAGCGGAGTAGCAAGTCGATCTCGCGTTGCCTGCGCGGCAACAGCGCTTCCGCCACTATCATGGTGGTGAGTATGGCCACAAATACAGCCAGTCTTATAAGTGCTTCGTTCAATCGGCCATGTCCTTTGCTGTCATGCTGCAACGGCTGATTCAGTATAGCGAAACAGAATTGAAATCAGGGGTGCACAACGTGAACTCCGTGCCATTGTTTTCGCAGTCAGCATCGCGGCATTCGCAGCGCTGAGCACTCACAGCGCCGACTGACACTGACCACTGACCACTGATCTATGCGCAGGCACA
>JABDLC010000121.1 GCA_013001905.1 Gammaproteobacteria bacterium
AATGCGCCCACGCCGGTCAACGCAAAATCGCTGGCCGGTATCTCGGGTCGGCTCCTTTGGTAATCATAGTTCGGGCGCGATGGCTGTCTGCGGCGCAGGAACAGCATGCCAAACGCGAGCACGAAGACCAGTACCGCGTAAGCCGCAATCAAAACGTAATCGTGGACGATATGTGCGACGAGCGCACCGAGTACCGCCACTGGCGCCGCGATCCTTATAAATCGAAACGCGAGGTCGAAGTCGATCATGCGACGGCGGTAGTAGCCGATAAAGCCCGACATGAAACCAAAGCTCTGTGTCAGAAGGGCGGTGCTGATGGCGGCAAATGTAGACGCCAGCACGTATTCGGGACCGAGGATCGGGAACAGCAAAACAAAAATAGGCGTGAACAGGGCAGCTCCACCGATACCGCTGAGCATGGCCAGAGTGGCAACACCAATCGAGACGGGAAACATAAACCAGTACAGCGTGAAATCCATTGTCAGCGTGTACCGCGGCTACCAGTGGCAAGTGTCGGGGACGCTGTCGGGCAGATTCCAGCGAGGGCTTGCAGCACTCTGGAAGTCGTCCGGACTGAGCCGGCCTGATTGCCCCCTGAACCAGTCGACGAGGATGTCCCGGGTCAACGGCATGCTTTCATCGATCGCAAATCCTCCGTCCGGAATCACCGGCGTCAGCACATCGTCACCGCCCAGCGTAAGAAAGTCGTTGGCAAGCAATGTCACTCGATCCGCGTCCGCCAGTTTGCGGCCGTCGTCGAGCTGCAACGTGATGTCCATGACATCGTTATTGCACGCAACAAACACGCTCATGCCTGAAAAACCGGCCCGCCGGTGACCTTTACGCGCCTGGCTGGCGATGATGTCGCGCACCTCGCGCCCGGACAGGTTCACAATGACAGCTCGATTGTCGAACGGGAACATCTTGTAGACGCCGCCAAAGGTCAACGGGCCGGCCGGCAAGCCACTGCGAATTCCGCCGAGCACATTGTGGATCGCAATATCGACGCCAGTCGATGCGCGCAGCGCGTCGGTCATGAGGTTGGCCAGCGGTGACTCGGGCGTCGACGGCAGTTGAAATTCCGCTTCAAGCACTACGCCCAGCGGTTCTTCTCGAATCGTCTCGGCCAGCGCCGCTGCCTGTTCTGCAATGGTGAGCACGATCGCATCCGGCATGACCGGATGACCTTCGTAAACGGCATCGCGGACGTCGGCTGATGGGTCGGCTGCCACCGCGCATGCGCCGCCTGGATAAGTTACGCGCAGGCAAGCCGGCTGTGGCGGGAAAACGCGTCTGGCCTGCACGGCGCCTGTGCCACGATCAACAGTAAAGTCGACGCGACTGAATGCGCGCGTACTCGAGTAACTGGCAGTGATCGCAATGTCATTGACAACGTGCGCGATGCCCCGGTGGACGTGGCCGGCGATGATGTGATCGACCAGCCCCTTCGGCAGCGCTCGTGCCACGCGCATTATCTCGCCGTCGAGGTTGCATGAGGACAGGTCGCGCGGATCGGTAAACTCGGTGCAACTGCTGCCCGCATGCGCGGTCACGATAACGATATCGGCTCCGGCGCGCCGCAGCGCACGTGCTTCGCTTTCAATGGTCTCGTCCAGCGGCGCGAGGTGCAGCCCGACCGTGTTTGCGGCGATCGTGGTGCGCAGACCGTTGGCCGTTAACACACCAATGATGCCGACCTTGATGCCCTGCACGTCGACAAGTATCGACGGCTGAATGTTGTCCCACGCCACCGGCTTGCCGGTATCGTCATCAATAATGTTCGCCGCGAGAATCGCAAACTGTGCTTCGGCAAACCGTTGCTTCAATGCGCCGCGCGGGTCGTCTCCGGGTTGCTCCGGAATCGCGGCGGGGCCGGCGGGGCCAAAATCGAATTCGTGATTCCCAACAGTGGCGGCGGTGTACCCCATGGCGTTGTAGACGTCGACCACGGCGGCGCCTTCACCCAGGTTGGATGCCAGCCTGCCCTGCCACATATCGCCCGCATCGATCAGCAGGACCGCGCCACCATCCTCGCTGCGTTTCTGGCGCAGAGCATTGACATAGCCCGATACTCCCGCGAGGCCGCCGCGCCCGGCTTTCGGCAGCAGCTCACCGTGCACGTCATTGGTGCCGACAATCGAAATCACCAGCTCGTCAGTCGGAGCGATGCGCTGACTGCTGCAGGCCCCGACGAACATCGTGATCAGGAGAACCATTGTCCTCGGGAGAGTCGAATTGCGGCTTCTATGCATGGTGAACTCATTGGTCGGTGTCGGCCGCCATTCTAGCGGTAATAAAGATTGGCGCGAAATAAGAAGCTCGTTGCCCGGGTGACGGCTATGATGACATCAATGAAAAAGACATCGGCGATCGCCGAATACAGCGTTCTGGAGGAATATCTGCACGCAGCCACGCACGGTGTGGGCGTGATTTTGAGTATCCTGGGCTTGAGCTGGATGTTGACGCTGTCAGTCAGCGCCGGCGATCCCTGGCGGATTGCCGCGAGTTCCATTTATGGTGCCAGCCTGATCATGCTGTTTCTGGCATCAACGGTCTATCACGGCCTGCACGCGTCGAAGCATCGCGAGATGTTCAAGATGCTGGACCATTGCG
>JABDLC010000124.1 GCA_013001905.1 Gammaproteobacteria bacterium
CGGGATGGGCGTCGACTACGCGCAGGGCTACGGTGTCTCCGAGCCGAAACGAGTCACGCGGGCGGTTGCCTGATGCCTCGAATGCGCCGGTTCTCAGTCGATCCTGAATAACATTGACAGGTCGACCGCCCGCACGTTTTTCGTGAGCGCTCCTGTTGACAGGTAAGTCACGCCGGTCTCGGCCACTGCTCGGGCCGTCTCAAGCGTGATGTTTCCGGATGCTTCCAGCTCAGCGGCAACGTAGCCGTAGCTGGCATTGGTCTCAACCGCACGACGCAGCTCATCCAGAGAAAAATTGTCGAGCAGGATTCGCTGCGCACCTGCGTCCAGCGCCGCAATCAGGCCGTCATGATCTTCGACTTCGATCTCAACCAGTATTTCGTCACCGAAGGCGCCCGCTTTTTGCAGTGCCGTGGCGATGTCGCCAGCACTCTTGATGTGGTTTTCCTTGATCAGGACGGCATCGAAAAGCCCGATCCGATGATTCTTCCCGCCGCCGCAGGTGACCGCGTATTTTTGCGCAAGCCTGAGGCCGGGGAGTGTCTTGCGGGTATCCAGAATCGTCGCGCCGGTGCCCGCTATGGCTTTCACGAACGCCGCTGTGACAGTGGCAACGCCTGACAGGGTTTGCAGGAAGTTCAGAGCGGTGCGCTCGCCCGTCAGCAGGGCGCGTGCCGGCCCCACAAGCTTGCAGATGACATCGTCCGGGTCTGCCGACTGACCGTCGCCAACATACCAGTCAATGATGATCCGCTCGTCGAGCTGTGCGAAGACCTCGTCGACCCAGGACTGGCCCGCAACGATGACGGGTTCACGCGTAAATATGGTTGCGCCCGTCACTGCATCAGCGTCGATCAGCGCGGCCGTCAGATCGCCATCGCCGACGTCCTCGGCCAGCGCCTGTGCGACGGTTGGCCCAATTGATTGGCGGGTCCGTTCGGTGAGCTGCATCGCTTTCTCGCAATAAAAGAAGCCCGACGCAGCGGCCGGGCTTCGAAAATGGATCTTCCGGCCGTGCTTACATTAACCAGCCGTGGCCGGCACCCACCATGCTCATGGCCATGGGTATGGACATCAGGGTGTTGGAGCGAGACGCAAGAAACGCCGTATTCTTGGCTTTGGCGACTTCCTCAGCGGTGGCTTCCACCATGCCCAGCACCTTTTTCTGGTTGGGCCATATCAGCACCCAGACGTTGAACAACATGATCGTGCCGAGCCAGGCACCGACACCGATGGTCATCGCGTACTGATTGATGGGGTCGGTGTTCAGACCGAGCAGGAACGCATTCAGGAACTGACCTTTATGGAACAGGAACGCCGCGCCTGTCAGCCAGGTTGCCAGTGCACCCCAGCGAAACCACCACAACGCACGTGGTGCGACGTATTTCGCAATGCCGGCGCCACCGGGTCCACCTTCATCGGCGGCAGCTTCACCAAGTGCAGGCACCTGCACGAAGTTGAAGTAGTACAAAAGACCGATCCAGGTGATGCCAGACAGCACGTGCAGCCAGATGATGATGGCATTCGCACTGACGCCCGCGACCATGTGATTGCCTTTGGTGACCAGCATGATAATGATGGCCAGCACAAAGCCGCCAATGATAGTGCCGCCAATGCTCTTCAAGGGATTCATCGCAAGTTTCTCCACGTGTTTTCTGAGTTATTTTTAAGCAGCGAGCCATCGCGCTTTTTTTGGTTGGCGGTATTATAAAGACTGCGGCTTTGGAACGTGAGTGTTTTTCGTTGTCGATCAGCCGGCAAAGTTGTCATAAAGATTCTAGAAATAAACTTCAACTAACTGATTTATATACTAATGACTGATGTAAAGAACAGCCGAGTTGACGACAGGTCGGGCAGGCCTTTGTCGCCGTGTATTTTGGTTTGCACACTCGACGACACCCAGCGTTGTCTCGGCTGTGGCCGTACCTTGCAACAGGTATCCGACTGGGCGCTGATGAGCGCGGCAGAGCAGTGGGCGGTGATTGACGAATTGGCGGCACATCAGCCGAAAGATTGACTGTACAATCCGCTGATCATTATGGAGAGCGGCAATGCGAATTCTCATTGTAGTTGCAGGTTTTCTGGTGTTGTCTGGTTGCACGGCACTGATGGTGGGTGGTGCCGCGGTTGGCGGCTACCAGCTTGGCAAGGACGAGCGCCCGGCTGGCGTCGTCGCATCGGACTCCGCTATCACGACCAAGATCAAGGGCAAGTACGCCGCTGACTCGGTCGTGAGCGTGTTCAGCATCGGCGTGCGCACCTACGAGGGCACGGTCACACTGACCGGAACAGTGGGTAGCTATATCGCCCGGGAACAGGCCGAGACCCTTGCGAAGGGAACAAAGGGCGTGAAAGCGGTCAATAATCTCATTGAGGTCGTAGACCACAGCGCCTCAGATTAAGCCGCACCCATTGAATTCACAAGCGGCGCCTCCATTTAACGAAATCGCATCACAACAGGTAAATAATGTGGACGTAAAATCCAGAATAGAAGAACAACTCAAGTCACACGATGTCCTCTTGTACATGAAAGGCACACCGGACTTTCCGCAATGCGGTTTCTCAGGGCAGGCTGTCGCAGCCCTTAACGCCATCGGCAAGCCATACTCCTTCGTCAATATCTTCGAAGACCCGGAGGTTCGTGAAGGCTTGAAAGAGTACTCCAACTGGCCGAC
>JABDLC010000158.1 GCA_013001905.1 Gammaproteobacteria bacterium
GACGAAGAGATCACCGGGCTGAATATCCCGACCGGCATTCCGCTGCTCTACGAACTGGATGACGACCTCAAGCCGATCAGCAGCCGCTATCTCGGCGACCCGGATGCGGCAGCGAAGGCTGCAGAAGCGGTTGCCAATCAGGCGAAAGGCTGACCGCCCGCCGTGCTTTACGACCTCGGCAGCGCAGCGCCGGAGATTGCGCCCGACGCCTGGGTGGCACCCAATGCTGCCGTCATCGGCGATGTGAAGCTGTTGCCGGGCTCGAGTATCTGGTTCGGCGCCATACTCCGCGGCGATATCGAAACGATCACTGTGGGCAACGGCAGCAACGTGCAGGACGGCACGGTCATGCACACCGACCCTGACAACCCCTGCACGCTCGGCGACTATGTCACCGTGGGGCACATGGCCATGTTGCACGGCTGCACGGTCGGTGACGGATCACTGATCGGCATCGGTGCGACGATGCTGAACGGGTCACGCGTGGGCGCGCGCTGCATCGTCGGCGCACACACACTGATTACCGAAGGCAAAGAATTTCCCGATGGCGTGCTGATTATGGGCACACCGGGCAAAGTGGTCCGTGAACTCAATGATGACGATTTTGCGCGGATGCGCGCCAATGCTGATCGTTACATCGAGCGTGCCCGGCGCTATGCGCTGGAACTCCTGGCGCAATAATCACCGGCTACTTGCTGCGGACCCGTATTAATCCTTCCTGAGCCGTGGACGCGACCAGCTGCCCGCTCTGCGTGAACACCGTGCACCTCGCCAACCCCCGGCCACCCGAGGCGCTCGGGCTGTCAAACGCAAACAACAACCACTCATCGACGCGAAAATCGTTATGAAACCAGACGGCATGGTCGAGGCTTGCCATTTGCACGCTGCCGTCAATAAAGCTGATGGCGTGCGGTAAGGTCGCAGTACCCAGCAACTCGTAATCGGAAACATACGCCATCAGCGCCTGATGCAGATCAGGGTCATCGGGCAACCTGTCTTTCGCTTTTATCCACACATATTTAACAGGCCGCAGCTGCTGCGGATTGGTGTAGTCCGGCGGATGCAGCGGTCGCACCATAAACGGCCGCTGCCGCGTGAGGTACGCCCGCATTTTTTCATGCACCTGGGCCAGCATCGCCTCACCGACCTCGCTGCGATCGGCCAGGCCTTCCGGCCCGGCGACGTCCGGCATGTCCTGCTGATGCTCGATGCCGGTCTCCGGCGACTGAAACGACGCCGCCATGTTGAAGATCGGTTTGCCGTGCTGAATCGCGACGACGCGCCGGCTGCTGAAACTGCCGCCGTCACGGGCGCGGTCAACTTCATAAACAATCGGCGCATTGACGTCACCGCGACGCAGGAAATAAGCATGCAAGGAGTGGCAAATACGGCCGTCGAGCGTGTGTGTGGCTGCCTGCAGCGCCTGCCCCAACACCTGCCCGCCAAACACCTGAGGCGTGCCGATATCGCGGCTTTCGCCGCGGTAGATATTTTCCTCAATACGCTCCAGCTCAAGCAGCTGAAGCAAATCAGCGAGCACGGGATCCATTGTGTTCGCACCTCCTGTCGGGCCTATGCTAACGTCTGTCGCCAACAGGAGGAAATGCTATGAATGAAGCTACCGCCCCTAAAGGACGCGCCCGGGGTACACGGGCCACTGCGTGGGCCAAATGGCTGTTCATCATCGGTGTCGTGCTGCTTGTCACAGGCCTGATTGCACCATCTGCCGGCATCAGCCCGATGGTCGCGATGCTGTTAATCACGATCGGCAGTCTCCTGTTTATTGTCGCCGGCATCTGCGGTGCGAGCGGCCTGCTGCGCAGCGGAGGCACCGGCGGCGACAGTCAACCTGTCTTTGCCTGGCTCGGCGTTGCAGCCGGTATCGGCGCGCTCATCAATACTTTCGTTTATATGGGTGGCGCTGGCGGCGCGCCGATTCACGATATCTCCACTAATACTGACGACCCGCCGCAATTCGTTGAGGTCGCGAAACTACGCGGCGAAAATGACAACCCCGCCGAGTACGCGGGCGATGAAACCGCTGCAATACAGAAAGAGGCCTATCCGGAGATACAGCCGCTGGTGCTGCTGGACCCCCGCACCTTCGTGTTCGAAACGGCGCTGCAGGTCGCCGAAGAAATGGGCTGGGAAATCGTCGCCACGGACATTGAAGCCGGCCGCATTGAGGCGACAGCGACAACATCGTTCGTCGGCTTTAAAGATGATGTGGTGATTCGGGTGCGCGCACGGAGCGCTGAAACCATCGTCGACGTACGCTCCAAATCGAGGGTCGGACGCGGCGATATGGGCGTCAACGCGGAGCGCGTGCGGGATTTTCTGGCGGCGCTGGAGGCGAGAGCCAGCCCTTAGAAAGCGCTCCGATCAGAGGTCTGTCAGGAAATACATCACGATAATTTCGGCGCTGGCGACCGGCTTGACCTGGCCTTCCATCTCGATGTCGCAATCCAGCACGCACTGCAAAGCGCCGGCACGTTTTTTCGCCGACTTCAGCGAAGCACGCATGCGCACTCTCGACCCGGAGGGCACCATGGTGCGAAACCGCGCCTTGTTGATGCCGTAATTGATCAGTCGTTCGATGGTCGGGAACTCGACCATGCCTTCGATCAGTGCCGGAATCAGCGAAATGGTCAGATAACCGTGCGCACAGGTGGTGCCGAGAGGAAACTCTTTGGCAGCCCGCTCCGGGTCCACATGAATCCACTGATGATCGTCGGTCGCGTCCGCAAACTGATTGATGCGATTCTGGTCCACGACTATCCATTCGGACAGGCCAAGCTCTTCACCCACCAGCGCCTGAGCATCCGCCAGATTGCGTATCACCTTCGGCATCAGCCCCGCCCTATTTTCCGCAGAAATTCATCACGCAACTGAGTGTCGGTGTCGAAACAACCGAGCATGGTGCTCGTCACCATGGCGATGTCTTTTTTGTAGACGCCCCGGGTGCTCATGCACTCATGCTGGGCCTCAAGCACGACGGCAACACCCAGAGGGTTAAGCTCGTGGTGGATGCATTCCGCAATCTGCTTGGTCAGTTTTTCCTGCACCTGCAGTCGCTTCGCGAACGCGTTAATAACTTTTACGATCTTGCTGACGCCGACCACACGGTCATCCGGCATGTAGGCCACATGCGCCTTGCCGATAAACGGCGCCATGTGGTGTTCGCAATGCGATTCGAAGTCGACATCGGTGAGCGTCACCATGCCGGAATAGCCGTCGGCGTCCGGAAAGCTGGAGCCCAGAATTGCTGCCGGATCAACGTCATAGCCGGCGAACCATTCCTTATAGCAATTGAGCACGCGTGCAGGCGTACGTTTCAGACCTGCGCGATCAGGATTATCGCCGAGCCATGCAAGCAGTGTGCGCACTGCGGCTTCGGCCTCCGCCTGATCCGGTTTCTTTAAGCTGTCAGTCATACCCGTTTATCAACTCCTGCCATTCCTCGACCGTGTTCGCGCTGCGTAGTGCGCTTGCATCGGGCGCCTGCAATGCGGTTGCGCCGCAGTTGCCCAGCCAGTCACGAGGACTCGGATTGCCTTCTGCCCTAACGCTTTGCAGAAAAGCCGCAAGCGTAGCGGGTTCGTAGACGGCACACAATGGCTCAGGCAGACCGTCCGCGCCCAGCCAGCAGGTTGCCGCTGCCGCCGAATCGCGCGCAGCCAGTAATTGCCTGAGCAGGTCTGCGTCGAGTCGCGGCATATCGCACGCAATCACCAGCCAGGCATGATCGGGGTAAGCGAGGTGTGCCGACAGTATGCCGGCGGCAGGGCCGCGTACCGCGACACTGTCCGGTATGCAGTCGAATCCGGTTCGCAGTGCGTCGGCCGTTCTGACCGAGACATACACACGATCGACCACCTGCTCCAGCTGTGTCACGGCCCGTTGCAACTGGGTGACGCCATCCAACTCAAGAGCGGCTTTATCGGTGCCCATGCGGCGGCTGTCACCACCCGCCAGCACCAGCCCGCAAAGAGGCGCAACCATCATCAACTAGCCGGCAGTGTAGTCACTCTTACCGCCCGTCTTCGACAGCAACCGAACGTCAGCGATCACCATATCGTGTGACAGCGCTTTACACATATCGTAGATAGTCAGTGCCGCAACCGAGGCACCTGTCAGTGCCTCCATTTCGACGCCGGTTTTGTGGTGCACCCGCACGCGGCAGTCGATCACTGCGTGATCACCGTCGAGCGACACGGTCAGCTTGCAGGACTCGAGGCCCAGCGGATGACAAAACGGGATGAGTTCGTGTGTGCGTTTGGCCGCCATCGTGCCGGCAATAATGGCAGTCTGAAACACCGGGCCTTTCTTTGTGCTGATCTCCGGCAGACGCTCTGCGGCCGCTTCTCTGCTGTCACCTTCAACAATCGCTTCACGCACAGCGGGTGGCAAAAAGACGCGGGCAACCGCATGTGCGGTGCGTTCAGACACGCTCTTGTCGGCGACATCAACCATGGTCGGCTGATTATTCTTATCGAGATGTGAAAACATCGATGAATTATACCTTTACGGCCTCCGCCTCGGCGGCATCGGGCACTTCAGGGGCGACCGGGTATTGCCCCGACTTGAAGGTGCTGATCACGCAGGCGAGAAATGACATCAAGCCCCAGGTCAGCCCGACCACAACGCCCGCATCCACAATACTGCGCCACGGCTGCGGCACGAATCGCAGGCTGATGATGAGCGCGACGATCATTGCCGTGCCAACCCAGGCCACCAGAAACGGCCGCCGTGTTGCTCTGAAAAAGCCCATACAGAACAGCGGTGCGAGTAACCCCGACCACAACGACGGGTGATTGAACAGATAAAACGCCCGCGCCGCCGTGCGCGGAGAAAACATGGTTTGAAAGCCACGATAGCCTTCGCTGTACGCCATGAACGCGACGAACAGCACCAGCGCCAGCCATTGCATCGGCTCAAGGCCACTGCTCAGACCGCGCCAGGCGAGTATGCCGAGCCGGATAATGGCATCCAGAAGAATCCAGGAAAACCCGACGACGGCCCACACGGCGCACAAGCGGCCCGCGAAATTATCATTGCTACTTGTCATGGCTCGTGGTCATTGAGTTGCCGGGGCCGCGTCCGCACGCTGCAAAGCTTTATTGGTAGAATTGTGTATCCGCGTTAACAGTACGCAACGATAACAAGACCGTTTCACTCATGTCACTTTCAGTCATCGAAAAGATCTGGAATGAGCACCAGATCGCCGATCTCGGCGACGGCACCTGCCTCATTTATATCGACCGTGTGTTTCTGCACGAGCGCACGGGCAGCGTTGCCCTCAAAGGCCTGGAGGCCGCCGGCCGCAAAGTTCGCAACCCCGAGCAGGCCTTCTGCACTATGGATCACATTGTCGACACCTTTCCGGGTCGCACCGACAAGACAACGATGCCGGGTGGCACCGCTTTCATACAAACTACGCGCGAGGCCGCGCGCGCCGCGGGGATCAATCTGTTCGATCTGAGCGATCAGCGGCAGGGTATCGTGCACGTCATCTCCCCTGAACAGGGTATCGCCCTGCCCGGGGTGACACTCGTCTGCCCGGACAGTCACACCGGCACACTGGGCGGCCTCGGCGCGCTGGCCTGGGGCATTGGCTCTACGGAAGCGGAACACGCGCTGGCCACTAAAACTCTCGTCGTGAAAAAGCCGAAGACCATGCGCGTGAATTTTGACGGTGCGTTACCGCAGGGCGTTACCGCGAAAGACATGATCCTGAAGCTGATTGGTGAACACACGGCGTCAGGCGGCGTCGGCTATGCAATTGAATTCGCCGGCGAAGCCGTCCGTTCGTTGCCCGTCGAGGCACGGCTGACCCTGTGCAACATGACGGTTGAATTCGGCGCCTGGAGCGGGCTGGTAGCGCCTGATGACACAACCATCGAATACGTAAAAGGCAGGCCCTTTGCACCCACTGAAGCACAGTGGGATCAGGCCGTTGCCTACTGGCAGACACTGCGCACCGATGACGATGCCCGTTTCGATAAAGAAATCACCATCGACTGTGCTGATATTGTTCCGCAGGTGTCGTGGGGAACCAGCCCGATGCACGAGACCGGCATCGATGGTCATGTGCCCGACCCCTCTGTCGAGCAAGACCCGGCCATCCGCTCGTCTATCGAACGCGCACTCGAATACATGGACCTTAAGCCCGGTACACCTCTTGAAGGCGTGCCTATTGATGCGGCATTTATCGGCTCATGCACCAACTCGCGCATCAGTGACCTGCGGGCAGCCGCAGAAATATTGAAAGGACGCAAAGTTGCAGACGGCGTGAAGGCGATCTGCGTGCCGGGCTCCGGGCTGGTAAAACAGGCCGCCGAAGCCGAAGGCATTGACGAAATTTTCACTGCCGCAGGGTTCGAGTGGCGCGAGTCCGGGTGTTCGATGTGCTTTTTTGCCGGCGGTGAAAGTTTCGGGCTGGAAGAACGTGTAGTGAGCAGCACCAACCGGAACTTTGAGAATCGTCAGGGGCCGCGCACGCGCACCCATCTGGCCAGCCCGACGACGGTGGCGGCATCCGCCATCAAAGGCCACCTCACTGACGTGCGAAATCTGCGCTAGGCGGGCAATCATGAGTCACATGGAAAAATTCACCGTACTCACCGCGATCGCCGCGCCGATCATGCGGATTAATATCGATACCGACGTGATTATTCCCAGCCGGGAAATGAAACGCGTGTCTAAAGAAGGTCTGTCGGACGGTATGTTCGCCAACTGGCGCTACACCGAACCCGGCGGTCGCGAAGAAAACCCGGACTTCATACTTAATCAGGAACCGTACCGGCAGGCACAGATTCTGTTGTCAGGTGAAAACTTCGGCTGTGGCTCATCGCGCGAGCACGCCGTCTGGGCGCTCGCCGAATGGGGCATCCGCGCGATTATTACGCCGAAATTCGGCAACATCTTTTACGGCAACTGTGTCCGCAACGGCATCCTGCCCGTGGTGCTGGCTAATGACGTCGTTGAAAATCTTGCAGCGCAGGTCGAATCTGATCCGGCCAACAATCAGATCACGGTCGACCTGACGAACTGCACTGTCACGGCACCGGACGGTGGCCAACACGCGTTCGAGATCGCACCGGCCGACCGGGAAATGCTGCTCGAAGGCCTCGATGCCATCGCCGTCACGATGCGCCGGGATGATGAGATCCTGGCATTCCAGGGCACCGACCGCCTCAAGCGGCCGTGGATCTATCTGCAACGCTGAATTACGCCTGCTCCGACGACACGATACCGGCGTCGAACAGCGCCGCAATTTCGTCGTCCGAATAGCCGGCCTGCGCAAGAACGTCGTGAGTGTGCTCACCCGCATGCGGCACCGGCTGGTGCAAACCAAAACGTGCGCCGTTCATCTCCAGCGGCAATGCGGGTAATTCCACCTGCCGGCCCTTGAACTCGCCGTCCGTCACAGTGAACGGCACCAGTCCCTGACTCGCTTTAAGGTGCTCGTCATCAAACAGGTCTTCCGGTTTGGCAATGGGCGCAAACGGCAAGCCGGTTTTTTCCAGCTTCTCCATTAATTCTGCCTTCGTGTACTGCATGAAGACTTCCTGAATCGCCGGCACCAGCCGTTCTTTCGCTCGGACCCGATCGTTGTTGGTCTTTAGCTCAGGATCCGCCGCCAGCTCATCCAGCTCAAAGGACTCGCACAGCAAACCCCATTGCTTGTCTGACACGACGCCGACAAACACCGGTTCGTCTTTGGTCTGGAACACCTGATAGATCGCCCACGCTGACACGCGTGCCGGCATCGGTGCGGCAGCCTGTCCGGTCACGGCTTTTTGCGCCATGTGCTGGCCCACCAGAAATACTGTGCTCTCGTACAGCGACGCGATGACTTTCTGACCTTTGCCGGTCGCGTGGCGCTGATGCAACGCGCCCAGTACGCCAATGGCGCCGAACATGCCGCCGGTGACGTCGATAACAGAGGCCCCTGCACGGAGCGGTTGCCCCGGAGGCCCGGTCATGTAGGCCAGACCGCCCATCATCTGCGCCACTTCATCCAGCGCCGTACGGTGCTCGTACGGACCCGCGAGAAAGCCTTTCTCCGAACAATAAATAAGCCCGGGGTTGGTCTTGCTCAACGCTTCATAGCCGAAGCCCAGACGCTCCATGGTGCCCGGACGGAAATTTTCAATCAGCACGTCGGCATCGGCGATCAGCTTCAGCACGGCTGCCTTGCCTTCCTCCGACTTCAGGTTGACGCACAGACTGCGCTTGTTGCGGTTGTACATCGGGAAATAGCCGGAGCCGGAGCCGAGTAAGCGCCGCGTGCTGTCACCGCCGACCGGTTCGATCTTGATGACGTCCGCACCCATGTCCGCCAGCATGAGGCCGGCTGCCGGGCCCATGACCATGTGGGTAAATTCGATCACTTTGACGCCTGCCAGAGGCAGTGATTGCTTGTCGCTCATGCTGTGGGTGCCATTTTCCGCTAGAATTCGAGCGCCGAATTATCACCGGCGACCGAATCGATAACAAGCTGCCTGCACGGCGGCCAAAAACATTTAAGGTATGCCCCCATGAGCGATATCGACATCCTCGTCAGCGAAGTCGGCCCCCGTGACGGCTTGCAGAGCATCAAATCCATCATGCCGACCGAGGCGAAGAAAGCCTGGATCAAGGCGGAAGCCGACGCCGGCGTTCCGGAAATTGAGGTCGGCTCCTTTGTGCCGCCGAAGCTGCTACCGCAACTCGCGGATACTGCTGAAATCGTGCAGTACGCGCGCACCCTGCCCGGTCTGGCCGTGGCCGCACTCGTCCCCAACTTCAAGGGTGCTGAGAATGCCGTGAAAGCCGGCGCACATAAGATCACCCTGCCGCTGTCAGTCAGCGAGACCCACAGTCAGGCAAACCTGAAGAAAACGCACGAACAGGTCTACGATGAAGTCCGCAAAGTCGTGGAATTGCTGAATACGCTGCCGGAAGACGAACGCCCCGATTTTGAAGGCGGCCTGTCGACCGCATTCGGCTGCACACTCGAAGGCAAAGTACCGGAGAGCAAAGTCGTGGAATGCGCGGTGAAAATGATGGAGCTGGGCTGCGATGAAGTCGGCCTGTCGGACACCACCGGTTATGCCAACCCGGCACAGCTGCGCCGGCTGATTAAACTGATTCGTGCAGAAGTGGGTGATGACAAGTTACAGGGCGTGCACCTGCACAACACCCGCGGGCTCGGCCTCGCCAATACTATCGCCGCTCTGGAAGAAGGCATCACAACTGTGGACGCATCGCTCGGCGGCCTCGGCGGCTGCCCGTTTGCACCGGGCGCCTCCGGCAACATCGTGACGGAGGATCTGGTGTTCATGCTCGACGCGATGGGCCTCAAGACCGGCATTGACCTCGATAAATTGCTGAAAGTGCGTGACATCGTGATCGCGGCGCTACCCGGTGAAGAGATGTACGGCTTTACCCCCGATGCCGGCCTGCCCAAAGGCTATGGCAGTGGTGGCGAGAAGGGCTGGGGCATAGCGGCTTAAGTGAGCTCAGCGGGAACGCTGAAAGACATCGGCGAAGCAATGCTTCGCCGATGTTAATTCGCAAGGGATCTTTCAGGGCGCATCGCACCCTGAAAGCTTTTGCTCACTAAAATTTAAACTTAAGATCCAGCTGCAGCGTTTCGTAATCCTGAGCAGCAGTCGGAATCGCCTGACGCTCATTCTTATCTTCGCCCATGAAGTAACTAAGGCTCAGCTGCGCCTGATCACTGATGGCGTACGCGCCGCCAAGGTAGATACCTTCGTTGTCGGTACCGCCACCGGCAAAGTCAGAATTAGCCAGCGCTGCAAGTGTCGCGTCTGCATCCAGGTCCTGATAGTAGATCTTGGCCTGCCAGGTGCCCTTCTTCTTGGCTTTACCCAGCTGTGCACCAACCTGATAACCGGAATCCAGCTTGTCACCCGACGGTGCCGCTTCCGCATCACCATTGTTGATGTACTGGGCCCAGGCTTTGAGCGGCTGCTCACCCACCGTGAAACCGGCTTCGGCGAAAATGTCGAGCACCGCGAAATCAGTGTCGTGAACACCCATCATGATCGTGTGGCTGTTCTGGCCGCAGTCGCCGCTATCAAAACACGTCTGACCTTCTGTATCGATCTGGGTGTAGCCGATACCGGCTTTGACTTTGGTGCCCGCGACTTCAGTCTTCACGCCGAGCTGAATGATGGCAAGCGTCAGGTCGTCATCGGGTGATGATGCGCTGCGATCGTCGTCTTCACCGTCGAGCCAGGAGACCAGCCAGTTGCCGAAGAACAGATCGCCGTCGTAGGTGCCGTACAGGCCTTCGGGGCGCCAGTCGCCGTCCCACTGAAGCTGGCTCTTGCCGGGGCGATAGATAGTGTTGCTGAACTTACCGCCGCCGACATTGGTGTTGTCACCTGTCTTGATGTTGAAGTAAGCCTTATCCAGATTGATGCTTTTGCTTGAGTTGAACTCACCAATCGTCTGGTTGGTGGAAACCGGGTCTTCGCTGCCGGACGCCAGCCCGACACCGATGGTGAGAATGTCACTCGGCTTGGCGGTAGCTTCGATACGAGCGCGTAGACGCAGACGATCACGTTCACCGTCGCGCGACTCGTCGTCATCATTCTGAAAACGCATCCGCAGATCGCCCTTCAGGCTGATCTTCTTCGCCCATTCCAGATCGGTCAGATCGACCTCGGTGCCGTGACCGCCTGCAAATACAGTCGGTGCGGCAAGTACTACTGCCAGGCCTGTTGCGGCCACAATTGCTTTCATTGATCCCTACTCCAGTTGAGAACGTTATGACCGCCAGCAACATGTCGACCAGCAGTCGGTGAGTGGCACCCTTGCCACTCGGATGACGATAATGAGGGGGTTTTATTACAGGCCTATTACAAAACGTCACCAGTGTGACGCCAATAAAACAGTGGTTGAAGGCCGGAAAAACTGCTTATAAATCAGCCTATTCGGCCGGTAACATAATCTTCAGTCAAGCGGTGTATCGGATTGGTGAAAACCTTGTCGGTCGCACCCACTTCCACCAGCCGGCCCATGTGAAAATAGGCCGTACGTTGTGACACACGCGCTGCCTGCTGCATGGAATGGGTCACAATCGCGATCGAAAAATTCTGCCGCAGCTCTTCAATCAGATCCTCGATTTTCGCCGTGGCGATGGGATCCAGCGCCGAACAAGGCTCATCCATGAGGATCACCTCGGGGTTCACAGCGATCGTGCGCGCAATGCACAAACGCTGCTGCTGACCGCCGGACAACGCGGTACCCGGTTCATCCATGCGGTCTTTGACCTCATTTAGCAAACCGGCCCGGTCCAGACTCGAGAACACGATTTCATCGAGCTCTGCACGGCTGTGAGCCAGGCCGTGGATGCGCGGGCCATAGGCGACATTTTCGTACACGGATTTCGGAAACGGGTTCGGCTTCTGAAACACCATGCCAACACGCGCGCGCAGCAAGACCGGATCCACATGTTTGGCGTATATCTCTTCACCGTCGAGTTTGATCTCGCCCTCCACCCGGGCGCCATCGATGGTGTCATTCATGCGGTTGAGACAGCGGATGAAAGTGGATTTGCCACACCCTGAAGGCCCGATGAGTGAAATCACTTCATTGCGACTTACATCGAGACTGACGTTGTCTATCGCCTGATTGTCGCCATAGAACACATTGCAGTTTCGTACGGAAATAACCGCATCGTCAACCTCCGGCTCACCGACCGTTATCAGGCCGTCATCGCTCGCTGCTTCAGTACTCAATGTTGTTTTCTCTTTTGCATCGTCAGCTACGGGCTGACCGCCGATAAAGCCAGACTGGGTATTCATTCGTTTATACATAGTCAAGTGTAAGCCTGGGCCGGCCCCCTGTGAACCGCCGCCTCTGTGTCTACCAACGCCGCTCATATTTACTGCGCAGCCACACAGCCGACGCATTCATGACCAACAAGAACCCCAACAGCACCATAATCGCGGCACCCGTGCGTTCGGCGAAAGCGCGCTCAGGGCTGTCGGCCCACAAAAAGATCTGCACCGGCAGCGCGGACGACGGGTCGAGGGGTGTCTGCGGGGCCTCCACGACGAAGGCCACCATGCCGATCATTAGCAACGGCGCGGTCTCACCCAGAGCCCGGGCCAGGCCGAGAATGGCGCCGGTAAGCATGCCAGGCATCGCCAGCGGCAGCACATGATGGGTCACCGCCTGCACCTGTGACGCGCCCAGCCCCAGCGCGGCCTCCCGTATCGAGGGCGGTACCGCAGTAATCGCACCGCGCGAGGCGATAATAATCGTCGGCAGGGTCATCAATGCCAGCACCAGCCCGCCTACCAGAGGCGCTGAACGCGGCAGCGACAGGAAATTGATAAATACGGCCAAACCCAGCAGACCGAACACAATGGACGGCACGGCCGCCAGGTTATTGATATTGACCTCGATCAGATCAACCCAGCGATTGCGGGGCGCAAACTCTTCCAGATAAATCGCAGCCGCGACACCCAGAGGAAACGCCAGCCCCATGCATACGATCAGCATAAAGAACGAGCCTTTGGCCGCGGCCCAGATTCCCGCCAGTTCAGGGTCGCGCGAATCGCCCGAGGTAAAAAAGACGCGGTTGAAACGTTTTTCAATACGGCCGTTTGCGATCAGTTCATCAATCCACGCGACCTGCTGATCAGACAAGCGGCCCTGCTGCACCTCATCTGCCGCTTTACCACTGGTTTTGACGTAGGCGTCGACCTCATCATCGGCAATAAACCAGATTGACTGGCTCGTGCCGATCAGTTCAGGGTCAGCGACCACCCGGTCACGCAGATCATACGGCGCGCCCGTGCTGATCAGCCGCTTGAGCTCCCGCTTACCCTTGCGACCACTGACACCAGGGAACAACTCTGCCAGTGCGGCTCGCGTCAGCTTGCCGTAATTTGCACGTGACAGTTGTTCGACTGCCCGGCCGCCGTCGGGATCAATGACATCGGGGTCGAGTTCGACATCCAGTTGCATGTACGTCTGGGTGAATGCCGTATAGCCCTGACTGACAATGCTGATAAAGAAGAACGCGACGAATGAAACGCTTGCCAGCACGGCAAGCACACCGTAAATCTTAAAGCGCTGCTCCCGGCGATAGCGCCTCTTCAGCGACGCTTCTACACGTGAACGCGTCTCTGTGGAACTGCGACGCCGGGCGCCTTGCTGTTGCTCTTCAGCCATAACCGTTTACTCGTATTGCTCGCGATAACGGCGCACAACCTGCAGCGCTATGATGTTCAGGATCAGTGTTACAACGAACAGCGTCAGACCCAGCCCGAATGCCGCCAGTGTTTTCGGACTGTCGAACTCCTGATCGCCCACCAACAGGGTCACAATCTGCACCGTGACTGTGGTCACGGCCTCCAGCGGATTGATGGTCAAATTGGCCGCCAGGCCCGCCGCCATAACAACAATCATGGTCTCACCAATCGCCCGGGACGCCGCCAGCAAAAAGCCGCCAACGATGCCGGGCAATGCTGCGGGCAACACCACTTTCACAATCGTTTCCGAGCGGGTCGCACCCAGACCGAGAGAACCGTCACGCATCGACTGCGGGACCGCATTAATAACGTCATCGGCAATCGAGGACACGAATGGCAAAATCATGATGCCCATGACCAGACCAGCGCCCAGCGCACTCTCTGAAGAAATTTCAAACCCTGCATTGAAACCGAAATCACGCAACAAAGGGGCAACGGTCAGCGCGGCAAAATACCCGTAGACGACCGTGGGAATACCTGCCAGAACTTCCAGCAACGGCTTCACCACCGAGCGTATACGCTGTGTGGTGTATTCCGACAGGTAAATGGCCACCATCAGCCCGATCGGCAAAGCGATGAACATGGCGATGCCCGAGATCATGAGCGTGCCGACAAACAATGGCACCGCGCCGAATGATCCGGACGAACCGACCTGATCTGCGCGTATGGCCGTTTGCGGGCTCCAGTTCAGCCCAAAGAGAAAGTCAAAAAACGGCACTTTCTGGAAAAAGCGCAGCGATTCAAACAGCACCGAGAACACGATGCCGATGGTAGTTAAAACCGCAATACTGGCGGCACCGATCAGCATTACCTGAATGGTCGACTCGACCCGGTTACGGGCACGGAAGTCACGCGTCAGCGAGCGCCAGGCGAAATAACAACCGAGCACGGCCATTGCGAAGACGGTGAGACCCAGGATGACGGACAGACTGTCACGCGTATCTGACAGAACGCCCGCGGCAGTGCTGATCGCCGGATCAGGCGCATTCGAGGTCGGGGCGCCCGACGCAAGAATGCGAATATCATTGATGATCAGATTGAGCTTTGCGTCCGGCAGGTTGCGTAACGCGTCCGGCAATGCGGCCACGACGCGACTAATAACAAAACTGTCGCCCAGTGCGAAGTAAGCGAGAATTAATGCCAGTGTGGGCAGCGCTCCCCACAGCAACACGTAGTAACCGTGATAAACCGGCAGCGAATGCATGACGCCGGCGGCCTTGTCACCATGGCTCAGCAACAACGCCTTGCGACGGCCGGCAATATAGCCGGCAATCAGTATCGCGACAAATATGAGCAGTATTGTGGATAAACGCATCGGGCAGTTCTACAGATTGCTATACGAATTACATCAATCAGTTATCGGTGACGTCGAGACAACAAAGACCGGCAGTCTCCCAACTGCCGGCCATTGCCCATCGCGGTACCAATTCTATATCGCATGCCATACAAAAAGCATGGCGATCGGAGCATCAAAGCGACAGATTTCGCAGGTTGGTGACGTCACTTGCCATGACTTCATACTCTTCCTCGGGCAGCGGAATCAGACCACGATCCGCAAGATAACCGTCTTCACCCATTGCATTTTCACCAATGAATTCCGCGAGATATTCCTCAATTCCCGGAATGGTGCCGACATGGGCCTTCTTGACGTAGAAGTACAGCGAACGGGATACCGGGTATGCGCCGTCGGCGATTTTATCGAAGCTGGGCTCCTCACCGTTGACGAGCGAACCCTGTACCACGTCTGAGTTCTGATCCAGAAAACTGAAGCCAAAGATGCCCAGTGCGGCGGGATTAGTCTGCAGCTTCTGCACGATCAGGTTGTCATTCTCGCCCGCCTCAACAAAACGGCCATCTTCACGAATCGTGTGACAGATTGCTTTGTATTGCGATTTATCCTGTTTTTTGATGGCTTTGATCCAGTCGAACTGCTTACAGCCGCCTTCCATCGCGAGTTCGACAAAGGCATCGCGGGTTCCTGACGTTGGCGGCGGCCCCAGCACTTCGATCGTCGTGCCTGGCAACTCCGCACGAATATCACTCCATTTCTGGTACGGATTGCTAATTAACTCCTCACCGCCATCAGGATTCGGCACCTCTTTGGCCAGTGCCAGAAAGACGTCTTTAGTCGTCAACGAAACACGGGGGGCGGTTCTGGAGTTCGCCAGCACAATGCCGTCGTAACCGATTTTGACCTCAACGATCTCGTCGATCCCGTTCTCAGCACAGCGCTCGACTTCAGAGCTCTTGATGCGCCGCGAGGCATTCGCGATATCCGGCGTGCCAACACCGATACCTGAGCAAAACAGCTTCAGTCCGCCACCGGAGCCGGTGGATTCAACTGTCGGTGTCTTAAACTTTGTGGCGCGACCAAACTGCTCGGCAACCACCGTCGCAAAGGGATACACCGTAGAAGAACCGACAATACTGATCTGATCGCGAACTGACTGCGCGCTCGCGCCGGTCGTCAGAAGAGCCGCCGCCAGAGCGCCGGAAAACACGACCGTTTTAAAACTAACTTCTTTCACAACATCCTCCGCTCCAGAGAGCTAACTTGTTTGGATGCTGCGCAGTGTAGGAAGGCTATATTACACGCGTATTACACGCTGAAAGAAATAAAGCCGTTTATTAACAATGATTTATCGGCCTGCCTCGACCTGCTCGCGGACTTCCTCGATTTCTGTGTGACGAACATCTTTGCCCTGAACCAGGTAGATAACGTATTCCGCGATATTCTTGGCATGATCGCCGATGCGCTCGAGAGCGCGCGCAACCCAGCTAACGTCCATAAACCGGCGAATAGTATGCGGATCTTCCATCATCATTGAGATGCACTGCCGATAGATCATCTCGTATTCTTCGTCGACGAGTTTGTCTTCTTCAACAACCTTCAGCGCGTCATTGGCATCGAGACGACTGAATGCATCCAGCGCATCATTAACCATTTCGTGCACATGATCCGCGAGCGCTTTCAGTTCGTCATAGCGTCCGAGATGCTGTGTGTCACTCGCGAGCCGCGCCGCCAGAATCCCGATACGCTGCGCTTCATCACCGATTCGCTCCAGATCGGTGATCACCTTAATCACAGCCACAATCAAACGCAGATCAGCAGCAGCCGGCGCACGCGTGGCCAGGATCCGGCCACACTCTTCGTCGATTTCCACCTCAAACTGGTTGACCTCGACGTCACGACTCGCCATTTCGAGGCCAAGCTCGCTGTCGGCGGACACAATCGCTTCAATGGCCTGCGCGACCTGTCTTTCAACGAGGCCGCCCATGCTGCTCACATGGCTGCGCAACTGCTCCAGCTCTTCGTTAAATTTTCGCGAGATATGTTGGCCAAAAATTTCGCTTTCCATCTCTCAATCCCCGGGGATATTCAATACGTTTAAATATACAGTTCTGCGCCGTCAGGCGACAGTTACGATTCGTGCGGGTGGAAACCGGCAGGTAAATACACTGCCTTTGCCTTGCTCGCTCTCAATTTGCAGATTCGCCCCATGGCGCGCAAGTGCATGCTTCACGATCGCAAGCCCGAGACCCGTGCCACCCTCGCCGCCAATGCGTTCGCGCCCGTTTTCTACCCGATAAAAGCGCTCACACAAGCGCGGCAAATGCTCTCTGGCAATGCCAACGCCGTTATCAGTTACAGAGACGAACGCACCATTATTGGTCGTCCACCAGCGGACTTCGATGCGCCCGTCGGGCGGTGTGTAGCGCACCGCATTGGTTACCAGATTGGACACGACTGACTGCACGTCACGGACATCGCCGCGCAGATCGGCTTCGCTGTCGAATACGGCCTCGACCTGAGCGGGGCAACCTTCCATCGCTCGCGCTTCCTGTCGCGCGGTATCAATCACTGCGCGTATATTCACCGGAGTACCGTTGGCCATTTCACTGGCAGACTCAAGCTCGGACAGGCGCAGCAACTCATCCACCAGCTGCCGCATGCGATTAGCCTGGCCCTGCATCTCCCGTAACGGCGGTCTGAGCTCATCGCCGACACCAGGGTCATCCGCAAGCGTATCGAGGTAGCCGGTAATCACAGTGAGTGGAGTGCGCAACTCGTGCGACGCGTTAGCGACGAAATCCCGCCGCATTTCTTCCATCCTGTGCCGCTCGGTGATGTCTCGCACGAGCAGCATTTTCTGATCGAAACCGTAGGGCACTATATTGCAAGCTACCCAGCGGTCTGAATGTTGCGGCGATACGATTTCCACAGGTCGCTGCGGCTCATCGGTGCGCAGGTACGCTATAAAGTCAGGGTCGCGTATCAGATTCTCAATCCGCAGCCCTCTGTCCTGCTTCTTCAGGCCAAGTAAATCACGAGCCGCCCGATTAAAGACGACAATTTCATTGCGGCTATTGAGGATAATGCCGGCATCCGGAAAGCTGCGAGTGGCCTGGCGCAACTGCTTCAACAGCGACTTGAACCGTTTACCTCGTCGTTTACCCCGCTGGCGCAAAAAATCCACGCGAGAAAAGACTCGAGCCCAGACACCTTCGCCTTCGGGCATGAATTCGATTTTGCGGCCGCTCAGCCACTTGTCAAAGCGATACAGCCACATCAGATTCCAGGCCAGTGCGGCAACAACGGCGAGCAGCAAACCGATCAGCGGCTGCCCATACAATGCGCCGATAATCGTGCCCGCTGCAGCCAGCAACGCAAGTCGCAAAAACACCGACGGCCAGCTACCCATTGCGCTGCACCGTGGTCAGCCGCGCGAACCGGCGGGAGAAAACCGGTAGCCGGCGCCGCGCACGGTCTGCACATACTTGTCAGCACCGTGGACTTGCAAAGCCTTGCGCAGCCTTTGCACATGAACATCTACTGTCCGCTCTTCGATGTACACGTTGCGCCCCCAGACGTTATCCAGAATTTGCTCCCGGCTGTACACCCGCTCCGGGTTGCGCATAAAAAAGCTCAACAGCTTGTATTCTGTCGGCCCCAGCTGCAGCTCGTCACCTCCGCACATCAGACGGTGCTCATCGGGGCGCAGCTCAAGTTCACCGACGGCAAGCGCCTGCTCGCTCTCCATCGCGCCGGAACGACGCAACACCGCATTAATGCGCGAGATCAGCTCGCGTGCTGAAAACGGCTTGATGACATAGTCATCGGCACCGCCATCCAGCCCGAGTATCTTGCTGCGCTCCTCAGCACGGGCAGTGAGCATGATGATCGCAAGATCTTTGGTAGCCTCCTCGCGTTTCAGTGCCCTCGTGAGCTCAAGGCCGGATGAATCAGGCAGCATCCAGTCGATCAGCACCAGATCCGGTACGTTATCGGCAATCCTGACGCGGGCGCTGGCCACGTCAACGGCCTCGTCAACCTCGAACCCCGCCCGGTGCAGATTAAACGCGATCATCTGCCGCACCGGCGGCTCGTCTTCAACAATGAGTATTTTGCTTTTGTTCATACGCCGACGATTTTATAAACCGATTTCATAAACCATTGAATCTGC
>JABDLC010000021.1 GCA_013001905.1 Gammaproteobacteria bacterium
ATTTCGGTATCGATGTGCTGAAACATGTTGACCGGGTAGCGGCTGCCATTACGGAAGTCATCTATCGCCCGCAATACCATCGGGCTGCGCAACTGCGGCTCACGATCCAGCAGATCCTGATACGACAACCACGGCGCGCGGAGAATGCCGTCATCAAGCGCTTGTTGCGGATCATGCCCGGCCACGTTGCCGCAAAACACGACACGCAAAAACCGCTCTGCTTTCTCGGGATGCTCCCACAGGTATATACCGCTGATTGCTGTGGGCTCGAAACGCCAGGCGGTCTCTTCAAACGTCTCGCGAACGACCGCTGCACGCAGCGACTCGCCGGTCTCGACATGACCCGCCGGCTGATTAATCACGTGGCGACCCCCGGAAATCTCTTCAACACAGAGAAACCGGCTCTGCCGCTCAACAACGGCGGCAACTGTCAGATGTAGTCGACTCATGAGACCTTAATTGGATTAGTTAGTAACTTTGCCGGGCATGCAGCTTAAACGCTGATTCTTCCCAGGGCTGTGCAAAATCATCGAGATGCTGGCGGGCGACTTCGGGTTCATGCGTACCCATAATCCCATCGTTCGCGCGACCATCCGCACGATAGAGGATGACTTTGTCGTCCGCAATAATGAACGCATCGTTTATCGAGCCGCGATATTTTTCGTGCAGATTGCGGATATCGATGCAGGTATTCAGCCGCGCGGCGAGGGCGACAAACTTGTTGCCCGTACGAACCGCCCGGGCAGGATTCGAGATCAATGCGCGCACTCGCGAATAGCTTTTTGCCAGCACGAGGCGTTTGATCGCATCGAGGAACTGCTCATTGTCATACAGCCCCGGTTCCAGATCAGGGGTCAGTATTGTCAACGTCCGTTCCGCCCGCGAAGCAATCTGCACGGTCGTCGCCAGCACTTCCTCACGGGAGGTGACAATACGCCGTTCGCTTTCTAAGAGTTCGTCGGTCATCGACCGAATATTATGAAACCGCAGAGGGTTCACTCTTACGAGTGCGTCACGCTTTGGCCGGCCCGGCTATCCCTGTAAGCCTTACCGCGTATGGGATTTAACGATAATCAATAATTGCCTATGGCAAATCGGAGCAACGGCGGACGCGATTAGCCGAGATACTTGTCGAGGTCGCGCGCGAGTTGCGTCGCAAGGCCTGTGTAAGTCGACGGGGTTAACTCACGCAACCGCGCTTTGGCATCGGCCGGCAGATCAAGACCGTCGACAAATTCGCGCAGCCGCTCCGCGTCGATACGTTCGCCGCGCGTCAACGCTTTGAGCTGCTCGTATGCATCTTCAGTGCCATACCGTCGCATAACAGTCTGTATCGGCTCGGCCAGGACTTCCCAGGCGGCGTCAAGATCGGCAGCAATGCGCTCAGGATCATGTGACAGCTTGCCCAGCCCTTTGAGCAGCGACTCGCAGGCAAGTTGAGTGTGGCCCAGACCCACGCCGAGATTGCGCAGTACCGTTGAGTCCGTGAGATCGCGCTGCCAGCGTGAGATCGGCAGCTTGGCGGAAAAGTGACCGAGCAGCGCATTGGCGATGCCGAGATTGCCCTCGGCATTCTCGAAGTCGATGGGGTTCACTTTGTGCGGCATCGTTGACGAGCCGACCTCGTTTTCGACCTTGGCCTGTTTGAAATAGCCAAGCGAGATATACGCCCACACGTCGCGCGAGAAGTCGATAAGAATAGTGTTGATCCGCGCCAGCGCATCGCAGTATTCGGCGATCCAGTCGTGCGGTTCAATCTGGGTCGTGTAAGGGTTCCAGACCAGACCCAGCGACTCAATGAATTCCTGCGACGCGACCGCCCAGTCAACATCGGGATAGGCGATTACGTGTGCGTTGAAGTTGCCGACTGCGCCGTTCATTTTTGCCAGCGGCGGCACCTCCGCCAGTAATGTGCACTGGCGATCAAGCCGGTGAACGACGTTGGCAAGCTCTTTACCCAGAGTCGTGGGGCTGGCCGTCTGACCATGCGTGCGCGACAGCATCGGCACATCAGCAGTTTTGCGGGCCAGATCCGCAATCTTGTTCGTCACGGTGCGCAATGACGGCAGCATGACTTCATCGCGCCCGCGGCGCAGCATCAGCGCGTACGAGGTGTTGTTAATGTCCTCTGAGGTGCAGGCAAAGTGCAGGAACGGGCGAATCTTGCCCAGGTCTGCGTCTTCGCCGAACTGCTGTGAAATAAAATACTCCACCGCTTTGACATCGTGATTGGTGGTCGACTCGATGTCTTTGACCGCCTGCGCGGAATCGCGACCGAAATCGGCCAGCAGTTTGTCGAGGTAATCATTGACCGGCGGCGCGAAGGGGCCGAGGCCGTCGACGCCCGGGTGCTGCGCGAGATATTGCACCCAGCGAACCTCCACCAGCGTGCGGTGATAAATCAGGCCCTGTTCGCTGAACAGGTCACGCAGCCCGCCGACCTTGCCGGCATAGCGGCCGTCGAGGGGGGAAATCGCATTGAGTTGGGCGTTTTTCATGCTAGCGGAACCAAAAGCACCTATAATCGCGGCCCCGAATCATACCGTATACGGGCCCCGCTCATAGCGAGTGCAGGGTGAGTTTTTGCGGCGTCCCGTTCCGGGGCTGCCGGCTGTGAGGTTAGCTGGAGATTTTAATGAGCAACGACGGCTTCCGGATTGAATCCGATAGCATGGGTGAATTGCGTGTGCCTGAAGACGCGCTGTGGGGCGCACAGACGCAGCGAGCCGTAGACAACTTCCCGATCAGCGGGCTGACCATGCCGCGCAACTTTATACGCGCGCTGGGGCTCGTCAAATGGGCAACCGCCGGCGCCAATGCCGAGCTGGGGCTGCTGCCGAACAAGACCGCAATGGCGATTCAGTCCGCCGCACTGGAAGTCGCGGAGGGCGAGCACGATGCCCATTTCCCGATAGACGTATTCCAGACCGGCTCGGGCACCAGCTCCAATATGAACTCGAATGAGGTGATCGCGCATCTGGCGACTGAAAAACTCGGCGCGAGCGTGCACCCGAATGACCACGTCAACATGGGGCAGAGCTCCAACGACGTGATTCCGACTGCAGTGCATGTCAGCGCCGCACTCACAGTGCATGAAATTCTGCTGCCGGGTCTGCAGTCACTGCTGAAGGTGATTGAGAAGAAATCGGCTGAAACCGCAGGCAACGTAAAAACCGGCCGCACACATCTGATGGATGCGATGCCGATAACCATTGGTCAGGAACTGGCCGCGTGGGGCAGTCAGATCAGTCATGGCATCGATCGCATCCACGCCACCATGCCGCGACTGACACAGCTCGCGCAGGGCGGCACGGCGGTCGGCACCGGGATTAACGCGCACCCGAAATTCGGTGACAAGGTTGCCACGCTACTGAGTGAGCAAACCGGCATTACGTTTAGCAGCGGCCGCAACAAGTTTGAAGGTCTGGCAACCGTCGACGCCGCCGTTGAGCTGTCCGGTCAGCTGCGCACGGTTGCGGTATCGATCACCAAGATCGCTAACGATCTGCGCTGGATGAACAGCGGCCCGCTGGCCGGCCTCGGCGAGATCGCGCTGCCCGCATTGCAACCCGGCAGTTCGATCATGCCGGGCAAGGTCAACCCGGTCGTGCCGGAAGCGCTGGCCATGGTCAGCATGCAGGTGATCGGCAATGACGCGACGATTACGGCCGCCGGGCAGTCCGGCAATTTTCAGCTCAACGTGAGCCTGCCGGTGGTTGCCTACAACCTGTTGCAGAGCGCGCAAATTCTCGGCAACGGCGCGCGCCTGCTGGCGGACAAGGCTATTGAAGGCTTCACCGTCAACGAGGCGAAACTCAACGAAGCGCTCGACCGCAACCCGATTCTCGTGACCGCGCTGAACAGCCTCATCGGTTACGAGAAGGGCGCGGCGATCGCGAAGCAGGCCTACCGTGAAGGGCGGCCGATTCGTGAGGTCGCGAAAGAGCAGACCGACCTGAGCGATGCCGAGCTCGACCGCCTGCTCGACGCCGCCGAACTCACGAAGGGCGGCATCAAGGCCTGAGCCTGCAGCGATGAGCCCGCGGCGCGAGCATATCGAACGCTGCCTCGCGGGTACCCGGATCGATGCCGACCCGGTCGGCACCGCCGTTGCCGCGATTCCTGACGGCGAAGCGCATGTCTGGTATCGCCTGCCGCTGCGTCCCGCCGCCGTGCTGTTGCCGCTCGTGGAGCGCAGCGACGGCGTGCACCTGATGCTGACCGAACGCAATCGCGACCTGGCCGAACACGCCGGGCAGGTGGCCCTGCCGGGTGGCCGCGCGGATGCCGAGGACAGCGACGCGACGGCTACGGCGCTGCGCGAGGCCCGCGAGGAAATCGGCCTGGCCATGGCGCAGGTCGAACTGGCCGGCTACCTGCCGCCGCAGCCGGTCATCACCGGCTACGCTG
>JABDLC010000047.1 GCA_013001905.1 Gammaproteobacteria bacterium
CGACTGCGCGGGTTATCGATATCCCGCTCGAAGACTTTCAGCGGCACCCCGCTCCACAGGCATACCCTTTGCGCGCCGCGGGACAACCAGAAATTTGTATCCTTCGCAAAGCAGTCGTAGATATGCAATTCAGCTCGCAGGCACGCGAGCATGCCACCCGGCGACCAGATCCAGTGCGCCACATAGCCTTGTTCCCGAAGATTTCGGGTAATCGAGCGGTCCCGGGAAATCCATGTCAGCTGAATTTCGTCGCCAATCTGCTCGTTGCAGAAACGAAAGAATGCCGCAGCATTGTCAGCGTAGCGGTGACCGCCCCACGAACCGAAGACCCACTGCTCGCGACTCCGCGGCCAGAAACCGCACAGGTAATAGACCGGAAACAGAAAAAAACGTCCGGCAAACAGCAGGCAATACAGTAGATAGCGCATTGGTTATCGGTTTTCGGCTAAAGCTATCCGGTAAGAACAGAGCATGGCAGAAGTATGCTTAGAACACACGGCTCTGTACAAGATCGGAAGCATGGCAACGGCAGAATCAGCGCTCACTTCATTTGCATGGCAGCGATTTCAGCGCCGGAGCACTGCGCATCGCTACCGGACCTCATTATGCAAAACCACGACCAATCGAATGCCGTAACTGGCTATCATTCTTGTTGCTCCGGACAACAGAGCCTGGACGTGCTCGGGTCTGCCAACACCTCACCGACCGCTCCACCTTATGTAAAAAACGGTGGCAGCGCGAGTGAGGCCGACAGCCGCACGACAACAGGTCGATCGATGCCACAGATCAGTAGCAGGATAATGCGAACCAGGCGGCACTGTTCGATGCGAACCAGGCAACGGCGCGTTGCGATTTTTTTTGAGACGATACGAAGATGAATACAAACAGTGCAAGCATGCAGAATACTGGCCCGCTCAGTGCCAACCAGGTCAACGACTTTCACGCGACTGGATTCGTGATTGCTCGCGGTCTTTTCAACGCCGAGGAAATGGCAAACATCCGCTCCTGGACCGACGATGTCCAGGCGTGGCCGGAAACGCCGGGGCGGCACATGATGTACTTTGAAACCTGCGAGGATACCGGCGACCGCCTTCTCAACCGCGTGGAAAACCTGCTGCCCTACCACCAGCCGTTCGACGACCTCGCTAATGGCAGCAGAATGAAGGGCGCCTGCGCACAGCTTTTCGGCGAACCGGCAGTGATCTTCAAGGACAAGATCAACTTCAAGCTGCCCGGCGGCGGTGGCTTCGAGACGCACCAGGACGTCCAGGCCGGCTGGTCACGATATTCCGATTTTCATATTACGGCGCTGGTCAGTATCGATCGCGCCACCGTGGCCAACGGCTGCCTGGAAGTTGCGGCCGGGTTTCATGACCGCGGGCTGATCGGCAACGAGTGGGAGCCGCTGGACGACGGCCTGCTCTGCGACGCCGAGTTCCAGTACATCGAGACCGAGCCGGGAGACGCTGTATTTTTTGACTCTTTCGCACCGCATCGCTCCGGTCCGAACAAGACCGGCAGCGCGCGACGTCTTTTATATTTCACCTACAACCGCCTGTCGGCGGGCGATCACCTTGCCCGGTATTACGCAGACAAGCGGGAAAGCTACCCACCGGACGTGGAGCGCGATCCAGGCAAGGAGTACCAGTATCGTGTTTAAGGACGTAGCCGACAGGCTGACCACTGCGCCAGGGGACTTCAAGTCCTCCAAACCCGTCAAGAAGACCACGCAGTTTCGCCAGTTGCTGCAGAGCCCGGAGCTCGAGTTCCTGATCGAGGCGCACAACGGCATCACGGCGCGCATCGGTGAAGAGGCCGGTTTCAAGGGACTCTGGGCCGGCGGCCTGTGCATGTCCGCGCAGTATGGCGTCCGCGACAATAACGAAGCGAGCTGGACCCAGGTTCTGGAGATGCTCGACTTCATGACCGACGCGGTGCAAATCCCGATGCTTCTGGACGGCGACACGGGCTACGGCAACTTCAATAACGTCCGCAGGCTGGTCAAGAAACTCGAACAGCGAGACGTCGCTGCCGTCTGTATCGAAGACAAGCTGTATCCCAAGACGAACAGCTTTATCGACGGCAACAAACAGCAGCTTGCCGAAATCGACGAGTTCTGCAGTCGCATTAAAGCCGGTAAAGACGCGCAGACCGACGATGATTTTTGCCTGATCACGCGCGTCGAGGCATTTATCGCCGGATGGGGTCTGGAAGAGGCATTGCGACGTGCGGAGGCCTATCACGCCGCCGGCGCCGACGGCATCCTGATCCACAGCGCATTATCCGTACCCAGCGAGGTTCTCGCCTTCAAGAAGGAATGGGCGGATCGTTGCCCGGTGGTCATCGTGCCCACCAAGTATTACGCAACACCGACGGAACAACTGCGCGACGCCGGCTTCTCGATCGCTATCTGGGCAAATCACATGCTGCGTGCCGCGATACCGGCTATGCAGGCCTGCGCAGAAACACTCTACCGCGAGCAGACACTGCGTGCTGTCGAAGACGATATCGTCCCGGTGAAGGAAATATTCCGGCTGCAGGGCGCATCGGAACTGCAGGAGGCGGAAGAGCGCTACCTGCCCAGCCGAACGGATGAGGCGCGGGTCATCGTGCTCGCCGCGTCGCGCGGTTCAGAGCTCGGCGAACTGACTGCCAAGCGGCCGAAAACGATGGTCGAGGTTGGCGGCCGCCCGCTGCTTGGCCACATCATGGAAGCCTACCGCGCGGCCGGCATCAAGCAGATTGCCGCAGTTCGTGGTTACGCGGCGCACACGGTGAATCTCACGGGCCTCGATTACGTGGACAATCTCGAGTACGCGGAGACGGGCGAGTTGATGTCTCTTGCCTGTGCACTCGTTGCCAATGTCGATGATAAATGCGATGTCTTCGTGTCCTACGGTGACGTCATTTTCAAACGCTACATTGTCGACAGCCTGGCCGAAGCCGAGGCCGATATCGCGATCGTGGTGGATACGGAATGGCAGAGCTCCGTGAATCGCGGTCGCCCGGCCGACTACGTCAGCTGTTCGGAGCCTTATTCGCGCAACGCTTTCTATAACAAGGTTCTGCTAAAATGCGCGGCGGAGACGCTGCCCGAGTCGGAGATCCACGGCGAGTGGATGGGTTTCCTGAAAGTCAGCAAGGCCATGCTCCCGGAGTTTCGCAACATCGTGACGGACATGGTCGCCGATCCCGCCCATCGCAAGGCCAAAATGCATCATCTTTTGAATGAATTAGTCGCTCGCGGTCATACAGTCCGCATTATCTATACCACGGGACACTGGCTCGACGTAGACAGCATTGCGGACGTTCTGGCGGCCGGATCCTTTGCATGATCGAAGCGGAATATTTCGTGCAATGTGCACGAAGGCACGGCTTCAGTTTGTATGCCGGGGTGCCCTGCTCGTACCTGAAACCCTTCATTAACCACGTCATAGAGGCAGATGACCTCTGCTACGTGGGCGCGACCAACGAGGGTGACGCGGTAGCGATCGCCGCCGGCGCGGAACTGGGCGGGCGGCGCAGTGTCGCGATGTTCCAGAATTCCGGTCTGGGTAACGCCGTTAATCCGCTCACCTCACTGACACACGTATTCCGCATCCCGATTCTCATCATCACGACGCTGCGCGGTGAACCCGGCGGTCCGCCCGACGAGCCGCAGCACGAGCTCATGGGCAGCATTACCATCGAGCTGCTCGAAACGATGCAGATTCCCTGGCGGTATTTTCCGACCGAGGCTGCCGACGTTGAGGTCGTGCTGGCGGAAGCGTCCGACTATATGCGCGACCAGGGGCGTCCGTTTGCGCTGGTGATGCGGAAGGGCAGCGTCGCGCCGACCACGCTGACCGTCACCGCCACCTCGCGCCCTTGTGACGTCGCTACAGACGAGGCGGCGATCGCCTCTCAGTCACGGCACGAGATGCTCGAAAGTATCCGGGCGGCCAGCCGGGACGACGACGTGCTGGTCGCAACGACCGGCTACACGGGACGCGAACTTTATGCAGTCGGCGACCGCCGCAACCAGATCTACCTGGTCGGCTCGATGGGCTGCGCGATGAGTGTCGGGCTGGGTCTTGCCATAGCGCAGCCGCAGCGCCGCATTATTGTAATCGACGGCGACGGCGCTCTGCTGATGCGTCTTGGCGGGTTGTGTACCCTCGGCTACGAACGCCCGCCGAACCTTGTGCATATCCTCCTTGATAACGGCATCCACGAATCAACCGGCGGGCAAAGCACGGTGTCACACTCGGTCAACTTCTGCGCGCTGGCGAGTGCCAGCGGCTACCCGCGCACCCTGGCCGTGTCCACGGCCGGCGAGCTGCACGATGCGCTGTCGCTTCCGACCGAGTGCCTGTCTTTTATTCATGCACCCATCGTTCCCGGCATCCCGGAGGCATTGCCCCGACCG
>JABDLC010000048.1 GCA_013001905.1 Gammaproteobacteria bacterium
AGCGAATCTTTATCTGCCCTCATGCGCCGGATGACGGCTGCGATTGCCGTAAGCCCAAACCGGGCTTACTGTTGCAGGCGGCAGAGTACTTTGCCTGCGGACTGCAGAATATGGTGTTTGTCGGCGATAAAAAATCCGATGTCGAAGCCGCCAATGCGGCTGGCGTCATGCCCGTACTCGTTCGCACCGGATACGGTGCGACAACAGTTGGCGAGTGGCAGGGTTCCGACCGTCCCCCGGTGTTCGACGATCTCGCAGCGTATGCCGGCACCCTTACCGGAGATGGCGGGTGAGAATAGTACGCTTTATCCTGTTTAACCTGCTGTCATGGGTATTCGTGTTTACCCACGGGCTGGCGCTACTGATCTGCATACCCTTCGGCCATGGTGCCTGCTACGCGGTGGCGCGTCACTGGTCACGCACCGTCAGTTTTTGGCTCGGGGTCATTTGCGGGCTCAGCGCGCGTATTGTCGGGCGGGAAAACTTTCCTGATGAGGCATCCGTGATGTTCATCAAGCATTCGTCGGCCTACGAAACCTATCTGCAGATCGAAGAATTTCCGCGCGCCTGCTGGGTACTGAAGCAAGAGCTGCTGTATATCCCGGTATTCGGCTGGGCGCTCAAGGCACTGCAGTCGATTGCGATCGACCGCTCAGCCGGCGGTGCGGCGGTCAAACAGGTACTCGAACAGGGCAAAAACCGGCTGGAACGCGGCATCTGGGTATCGATCTTTCCGGAAGGTACGCGTATGCCGCCGGGCGAAACCCGGCGTTACGGCATGAGCGGCACATTGCTGGCTCAGGAAGCCGGAGTGAAGATTGTGCCGATCGCGCACAACGCCGGCTATCACTGGCCGCGTCACGCCAAGTCAATTATTCCCGGTGAAGTGGTGTTTGTGGTGGGTAAGCCGTTTGACCCGACTGGTCGTGACCCGCGCGAACTCAATGAAGAAATTCAGGCCTGGGTCGAAAACGAAGTCGAGCAGATCGAAGCGGGAAACAGGTAAGTCGGCTACGGCCGACTCTCCGCAGCTTACCCATCAAAATCACGCATCAGACGTCGAGGTTCTCCACCGTGAGCGCATTGCGCTCGATAAATTCGCGACGGGGTTCGACGTGGTCGCCCATCAACGTGGTAAAGATCTCATCCGAGCCGACGGCGTCTTCGATACGCACCTGCATCAGGCGGCGGCTTTCCGGATTGATGGTGGTATCCCACAACTGATCCGGGTTCATTTCACCCAGACCTTTATAGCGCTGAATGTTCTGCCCCTTGCGGGCCTGCTGCATCAGCCATTCCATCGCAACGCGGAAGCTCGGCACGTCATAGTGGGTTTCGCCACGCTGCACGTAAGCGCCCTCTTCGATCAGGCCGCTGAGCTCGGTGGTCAGTGCCGCAATCTGTTCGTACTCGGGTGAGACAAAGAAGCCCGCCGGGATCTCGGTGGTCTGCTCCACGCCGTGCCGGTTGCGGTGAATAAGGATGCCGGTGACTTTGCCTTCGGCTTCACCCACACCGACGCCCCAATTACCGCCGTCGCCATTAAGCGTGGTTTTGAGCGCCGCATCAAGCTGCGCAGCCCAGGCTGCACTGGCATCAGCATCATCGATCATGGCTTCCGTCAGAGCCGGGATATTCAGCAGCTGATCGAGCACGATGCGGTCGTAACGATTGGCAAGACGGTCGATGATGTTCATCACATTGATGTGCTGCTGCGCGAGTACTTCAAGCGCACTGCCGGTAATCGCCGGCGCATCCGGTGCTACGTGCAGCGCCGCTTTTTCTAAAGCCACGTTTAGCAAGTACGAATTAAGCTCCGCGTCATCTTTGACGTAGTGCTCTTGTTTGCCGCGTTTCACTTTGTACAGCGGCGGCTGCGCAATGTAGATATGGCCGCGGTCAATCAGCTCCGGCATCTGCCGGTAGAAGAAAGTGAGCAGCAATGTACGGATATGCGAACCGTCGACGTCGGCGTCAGTCATGATGATGATGCGGTGATAACGCAGCTTGTCGATATCGAAATCGTCACGGCCGATACCGGTACCCAGTGCGGTGATCAGCGTGCCGACTTCCTGCGACGAGAGCATCTTGTCGAAGCGTGCTTTTTCGACGTTAAGGATCTTTCCCTTGAGCGGCAGGACGGCCTGCGTGCGTCGGTCACGACCCTGCTTGGCAGAGCCGCCCGCGGAGTCACCCTCGACGATAAATATTTCCGACAGCGCGGGATCTTTTTCCTGACAGTCGGCGAGTTTGCCGGGCAGCCCGGCAATATCGAGCGCGCCTTTGCGACGTGTCATCTCGCGCGCTTTGCGTGCTGCTTCGCGTGCTCGCGCCGCATCGACAATTTTGGAGCCGATGGTCTTCGCTTCGGTCGGATGCTCAAGCAGGAATTCTTCCAGCTTCTGACCCATGCAGGTTTCGACGATGCCTTTCACTTCGCTCGAGACCAGCTTGTCTTTCGTCTGTGATGAGAATTTCGGATCCGGAACTTTGACGGACAGCACCGCGGTCATGCCTTCACGGGAGTCATCGCCGCTGGTCGCCACTTTGTCTTTGCGCTGGTTAACCTCTTTTTCGATGTAGCCGTTAAGCGTGCGCGTCAGTGCAGAACGGAAACCGGCGAGGTGGGTACCGCCGTCGCGCTGCGGAATGTTGTTCGTAAAACAGAACATGTTTTCCTGGTAACCGTCGTTCCACTGAATTGCGGCTTCGACAGTGACCCCGTCGACGTCACCGGAAAAATAAATGACGGTCGGGTGCAGTGGCGTCTTGTTGCGATTGAGGTGCTCGACGAAAGCCTTGATACCGCCCTCGAATTCAAAAACGTCATTTTTGCCGTCGCGCTCATCTTTAAGGTTGATGCGGATACCGGAGTTAAGAAACGACAGCTCCCGCAAACGACTGGCCAGAATGTCGTAATGGAACTCGACATTGTTGAACACCTCACGGCTGGGCTTGAAGTGCACTATTGTGCCCGTCTTGTCCGTAGCGCCGGTTTGATGCAGCGCGTCAAGAGGCTCGCCCATCGAGTAGCGCTGTTCATGGATCCCGCCGCCGCGGTAAATCGTAAGCTCGAGCTCTTCTGAGAGCGCGTTCACCACCGACACGCCTACACCGTGCAGACCACCGGAAACCTTGTAGGAGTTGTCGTCAAACTTACCGCCGGCGTGCAGCACCGTCATGATGACTTCGGCCGCGGAACGACCCTCTTCGGGGTGCATATCGACGGGTATGCCGCGTCCGTCATCACTCACGGTGATCGATTCATCCGGGTGGATCGTGACCTGGATTTCGGAACAATGACCGGCCAGTGCCTCGTCGATGGAGTTATCGACAACCTCGAAAACCATGTGGTGCAAACCGGTGCCGTCATCGGTGTCACCGATGTACATTCCCGGTCGTTTTCTTACGGCTTCAAGGCCCTTTAAGACCTTGATATTACTGGAATCGTATTGGTTTGCTGTGGCCATTCAGACGCCCTTGAATCAAGCCGGTAATTATACCGCAAGCGGCTGTTTTATGTCTGTTTTAAAGCACCCTGATTCACGTGAAACATGCGTCCGGAATCGGCCCAGGGCAGGTCTTCAGCTTCGAGCGCGGTGACAAACATTTGCGCCGGTACATCCTGCAAGAGGGCAAATAATCGTGCCCGGTTATCACGATCAAGTTCGGCGGCCGGATCGTCGACCAGCAGCACCAGATCGTCGCTGCCCTCACCGGCAATTAATCTGACCTGAGCGATCACCATCGTGGCCGCCAGGAGTTTTTGCTGGCCACGGGACACGCGGTAGCGGGCCCGGCGATCATGCACCTCCAGCGCCAGGTCAGCGCGATGCGGGCCCACCTGTGTGGAACCCATGGCGCGATCGCGGGCCAGACTCTCTTGCAGTGCGGCATAAAGGGAGGTATCAGCCTTCCAACCCCGACGATAGCTGCATTTCGCATCAAATGGTAATTTTTCGTTGATAATAGACGATAATAGCTGAATATAGGCCTCAAAAAAGCTCTCGCGTAGCTGATTGACGGCTTCACCGCCCTCCGCCAGCTCCGAATCCCAGACCTGCACCGCGGAATCGGGCTCCCCTGCTCGCAGAGCTGCATTCCGTTGTCGCAGCGCCTGCTGAAAGCGGCGCCACTCGCCCAAAAAGGAATGTTTCACGTGAAACACTCCCCAATCCAGGAATCGCCGCCGGTATTCGGGGCCGCCCTGAACCAGGTTGTGTATCTCCGGATCAATGGCCTGAACCGGTAATATCGCTGCCAGATCGGCGCCGGTGGCATTCGCGCCGTCCACCCGGACCCGCCGTGACCCCGACTCCACCTCGATACCCGCTTTGTGCGCCCGGTCTCCGCCGCTGATTTCACCGTACAACGTAAATTGGGAACTCCCGGTGCGGATCAGCTCCCGGTTGCCACTGGCACGGAATGACCGGCCCCGGCCCAGGTAATAGATGGCTTCAAGCAGACTGGTTTTGCCGCTCGCGTTGGCGCCCGCAATCAGGTTCAGGTGCGGGTCTGGATCCAGCGACACGGATTCCAGGCAGCGGAAGCCTGACGCTTTGAATACGCCCAGCGTCATTTTGCGGCGAACCCCGCCAGGCACAAAAAAGGCCCGGTGTGCTGGCTGCACCGCCGGGCCCGGGATTTGTTCTGCCGTTCACTCATTCAGAGACGCATCGGCATCACGACGTAGAGGCTGTCCTTGTCACCCGGCGCACGAACCACGCAGCTGCTCCCGGGGTCCACCAGACCCAGTTCAACCTCGCTGTTCTCGACGGCGTTGAGCGCATCGACCAGGTAATTCACGTTGAAACCGATCTCCATGTCCATGCCGTCATAGTCGACTTCCACCTCTTCTTCCGCCTCTTCCTGATCGGGATTATTGGCCTGAATCTTTATTTTGCCGGCCATGAACTCCAGCCGGACACCGCGGTATTTTTCGTTCGACAGAATGGCCGCCCTCTGCAGTGCGTGCCGCAAAAGATCGCGATCCGCTTTCAGCACATAGGCCTCGTTGTCCGGAATCACCCGGTCGTAATCCGGGAAGCGCCCGTCAATCAATTTAGAGGTAAAGCGTATCCCGCCCACCACAACGCGAATGTGGTTATCGCTGAGCGCAATCTGAACTTCGTCATCGCCTTCGAGCAGACGCTGTAATTCCAGCACGCCCTTGCGGGGCACGATGACCTGGTTCTTGGCACTGCCGTCCCCATCCAACGGTGTATCACTGAGGGCAAGTCGATGACCATCAGTCGCCACCGCCCGCAATTTGCCGCCACCCGTCTCGAGCAACAGACCGTTGAGGTAATAACGCACGTCCTGCTGCGCCATCGAGAAATGCGTGCGATCCAGCAAATGACTGAGACTCGCCTGACTCATGGTGAACTCACGGTCCATCGCGGCGTCTTCGATCAACGGGAATTCGGCCGCCGGCAATGTCGACAACACAAAGCGACTGCGGCCCGACTGCACGGTCACCCGATCACCCTTCAAGCTAACTTTAACGTCGGGCCCGTCTTCCAGTGCCCGGCAGATATCCAGAAGCTTGCGGCCGGGCACCGTAATGTCACCCGGCGCGGTCACCGTATCGATGGGATTGGTGGATGACAGCTCCACCTCAAGATCGGTTGCGGTAACAGTGAGTTCACCGTCTTTGGCAACCAGCAACACGTTCGCCAGCACCGGCATGGTCTGGCGACGCTCCACGACACCGATGACAACCTGCAGCGGCTTCAAAAGTGATTCGCGAGACGTACTGAACTTCATTCCTTCACCTGTATATAAAGATATTTATTTAGGTTTATATATAAATGTTTATTACTGTTAGGCAGCATCCACTCTGTTTGCAAAGCCGTAAATGCTTTTTAAATCAATCACTTCAGTCGTCCTTACCCTGTGGATAACCGAACATCCGATGCGTGTAGCCTGTGGAAAAACTGTGCCGCAAATTAGCGCCCTTTTTTATCCACATCTTGTCCCCCGCTACATCACAGCCGAAGCACAACGTTATGCCTGAGCAGTCAGGCTGACAGTGTCCGCAACAGGTTCTGGTAATCCTCCCGCACCCGGTTGTCTGACTCGCGCAGTTCTTTCACTTTGCGGCAGGCATGCAAAACGGTTGTGTGATCGCGACCGCCAAAGGCGTCGCCGATTTCCGGCAGACTGTGGCTGGTCAGTTCCTTCGCCAGACTCATCGCGATCTGTCGTGGCCGGGTAATCGAGCGGCTGCGACTCTTCGACAACAGGTCAGCAACGCGAATTTTGAAATACCCCGCCACCGTCTTTTGTATGTTGTCGATAGTAACCAGTTTCTCCTGCAACGCCAGCAGATCGCGCAGTGCCTCGCGCGCAAACTCCAGGGAGATTGGCTTGCCGGTAAAACGGGAGTTCGCAATTACTCGACTCAGCGCGCCTTCGAGTTCGCGCACATTCGACCTGATGTGTTGAGCGATAAAAAACGCCACGTCTTCCGGCAGACTGGAACCCATCTGTTCCGCCTTGGTCATCAGAATCGCTGCACTGGTTTCGAGCTCCGGCGGTTCAATGGCCACCGTCAGCCCCCAGCCGAAGCGTGATTTCAGTCGTTCTTCCAGGCCGTTAACCTCTTTGGGGTAACGGTCACAGGTCAGCACGACTTGCCGCTGCCCTTCCAATAAGGCATTGAAAGTATGGAAGAATTCTTCCTGTGACTGTTGCTTGCCCGCAAAGAACTGAATGTCATCGATCAGCAGCGCATCGAGCGAGCGGTAGGCCTGTTTGAAGCGTTCTATCTGGTTGTGCTGCAGCGCCTTGACCATGTCACTCACAAATTTTTCGGAGTACACATAGGCAACGCGAGCTCCGGGGCGGCGTTCGCGAATTTGATTGCCGATGCTGTGCATCAGGTGAGTTTTGCCAAGCCCCACGCCGCCGGTGATAAACAACGGGTTGTAGGCCAGGCCGGGATTTTCACCGACCTGCACCGCGGCTGCGCGCGCGAGTTGATTGCTCTTACCCTGCACGTAGGTTGCGAAGGTGTAAGTCGGGTTCAGCTCCCCGCCCGGCACCGGCGCGGAGCGCTGCCGGGTTTCCGCTGCGGCAGACTGACCGGCGGAGGGGGTGGATGACTGCTCCCGGGCGACCTCAATGCTGATATCACCGCCCGGCCAGTCACTGCTGTCCATGACAATCGCGTCGATTTTCTGCCGGCAATTGTCGTTGATCCAGTCGACTATGAAGCGGTTCGGGGCGAACAGCCGCAGGCCGTCGCCGTCCTCAACGGCCTGCAACGGCCGGAGGTACATGTTGATCTGTTGCTCACTGAGGTCCGCCCTGAGAGCCTGTAAACAGTGGTTCCATATAGTGGTTTGCACTTGTGATTCCGGAGCCTCGGCGCGTTTAGCGCTTCTGAGTTGTTGTTGTTGGCGAACGGCGGACCGGCAAGTCTACTCCCGTTATGTAGAGTTATCCACAGGGTCCGACAGCCGTGTCGGGCCGTGTTGACAACCCACGAGCCCCCGCGTAACCTTCGCGCTCTTTTTTGGGGGGCGCAGGTCCCTGATTTTCCGCCGGAAAGACCGGCGAGAACTCGGCGACTACCGGGCGAGAATAATGAAACGTACATATCAACCGAGCCGTATCAAGCGCAAACGCACCCATGGATTCCGTGCCCGCATGGCCACCAAGGGCGGCCGACTCGTGCTGAAACGCCGGCGCCAGAAGAAGCGCGCCCGTTTGTCCCACTGATTCGCCGGCCGGCCGGCGCCGGTTATCGACATGCGGGATGGCAATACGTCCTCTGCAAACCACACCTTCGGCCGCGATTCGCGGCTACTGAAACCCGCTGAATTCCAGCGGGTTTTTAGTGCTGCCCGACGGTCGTCGGACCGCTATTTCACGGTCCTGTACCGGGAGTCGGAGGGCACAGCGCCGCGGCTTGGTTTTGCCGTGGCGAAAAAGAAAATACCGACCGCTGTAGGCCGTAACCGGCTGCGACGGATCGCCCGGGAAAGTTTCCGCACACAAAAACGGACATTGGGCGGCATAGACATTATTATTCTCGCCCAAAACGCGGCAGGGGCGGCGAGCAGTCATGCGCTGCGCGCGAGTCTTCGCAAGCACTGGCAGAACCTGCAACAGCGTCAAGATCAGACGCGGCAACCGCGGCGGCAGAAAGCACGCCCGGCAAGCGACCGGTCGGACAACGACCGATCAAAAAAGGACAACTCGTAGATGGACAACCAGCGCATTATTCTCTGGGGGCTGTTCGCCTCGCTGGCGTTTGTAACCTATACCCAGTTCCAGATCGAAACACAGCCGCCGGCGGTCACCGAACCTGAAACCGTGACCGCACCCGCGACCGCTGCTGCGCCGGCTGACGTAACCGCGAGCCCGTCGTTGCCGCCCGATGTCGGGCTGCCGGCGCCGACGGCCACGGCGTCAGCGTCCTCACAGGCACCATTGCCGGCTGCCCCTGATACGGCGAATGCTGCTCCCGGCGCCGCGAACATTGTGGTTGAGACCGATGTGTTGCGCATTGAAATCAGCCGTGTCGGCGGTGCGCTGGTGCGCGCGGAACTGCTGAAGTATCCGATCGATAAAACGAATCCGGACAATCCTGTCGTGCTGCTCAACGAAACACCGTTGACACGCTATACGCTGGACAGCGGCCTCATCGACACTGAGCGCGGCGGCCCGACCCATGAGGCGATACTGACCGCGCCGGCGGATCGCTATGAACTGTCATCCGACAGCGATACGTTGTCCGTACCGCTGACCTGGAGCGCCAACGGCGTCGAGGTGACGAAGACCTACACGTTTAAGCGTGGCCGTTACGACATCGATCTGAACTACGCGGTCATCAATCGCAGCGCGGTCGACTGGAATGCGCTCAGCTATGTGCGGATCAGCCGCGTGCACATCCCGCCGGATCGCTCGATGTTTGATGTGGATTCCTACTCGTTCATCGGGCCGGTCTACTACGACACCGAGAAGTATGAAAAGCTCGATCCGGAAGACCTCGCAGACGAACCGCTGGATGTGACCGTTAAAGGCGGCTGGATCGCATCGCTGCAACATCACTTTGTTTCGGCCGTGGTGCCGGTGGCCGACAGGGCGTTCCGCTACGACGCCGGCTTCAGCAACGGCACGGTCGTGGTGCGGGCCAGCGGTACCGAGTGGCGCACCATTAGCGCGGGCGCGCAGGGTAATTTCAGCGCCAAACTTTTCGTCGGGCCGAAAAATCAGGAGAACCTGGAAGATACTGCGGACGGACTCGCACTGACCGTCGACTACGGCATACTGGCCATACTCGCGCGACCATTGTTCTGGTTGCTGCAGCAGGTGCACAACTTCGTCGGTAACTGGGGCTGGTCGATTATTATCGTCACGTTCCTGATCAAACTCGCGTTCTACAAACTGACCGAAGCCAGCGGTCGTTCGATGGCGAAGATGCGCAAACTGCAGCCGCGACTGAAGGCGCTGCAGGAACGTTACAAGGATGACCGGCAACAACTCAGTCAGCAGATGATGGAGTTGTACAAGCGCGAAAAAGTGAATCCCGCAGCCGGTTGTCTGCCGATGCTGATTCAGATCCCGTTTTTCATCGCGTTTTACTGGGTACTGCTTGAAAGCGTCGAGATGCGGCAGGCGCCGTTCGCGCTCTGGATTACGGATTTGTCTTCCAAAGATCCGTACTTCGTTTTGCCGTTGCTGATGGGCGCGGCCATGTTCATCCAGCAGAAACTGAACCCCGCGCCGCCGGATCCGGTGCAGGCCAAGGTCATGATGTTTTTGCCGGTCATGTTTACCGCGTTCTTTGCATTCTTCCCGTCGGGCCTGGTGCTCTACTGGCTGACCAACTCGGTGTTGTCCGTGCTGCAGCAGTGGAACATCAACCGCAAGATGCATGCCGACTGACACTATTGTCGCTCGCGCCAGCGCGCCGGGTCGGGGCGGTGTCACGGTGGTGCGGGTGTCCGGCGCAGCAGTGCCGCAAATCGCAGCACAACTGCTCGGTGAACTGCCGGAGGCGCGTTACGCCACGCTGACTGACTTCCGCGCCGCAGACGGTGGCGCGATCGATACCGGCCTGGCGCTGTATTTTCCGGCACCCCATTCGTTCACCGGCGAGCATGTGCTGGAGTTGCACGCACACGGCAGCCCTGTTGTGACCGAATTGCTGATTGAGCGACTGTGCGAACTCGGTGCGCGGGTGGCCGAAGCGGGCGAGTTTTCCAGCCGCGCATTTCTTAACGACAAAATGGACCTCGCGCAGGCCGAGGCCATTGCCGACCTCATCGACAGTTCTTCACGCACGGCAGCGCGCGCGGCCCAACGCTCGCTGAAGGGGGATTTTTCGCAACTCGTGCACCACCTGAATGATCAGGTGACGGCGCTGCGGGTGCACGTCGAAGCGGCGCTGGATTTCGCCGAAGAAGAAATCGATTTTCTGAATGACGACGCGCTGCGTAGCCGCCTCGAAAGCACGCAGCAAACGTTCGCCAGTGTCACGGCGACGGTGCGGCAGGGTTGTTTGTTGCGCGATGGCGTCACCGTGGTGCTCGCGGGTCAGCCGAATGCCGGCAAGTCGAGCCTGCTGAATGCGCTGGCGGGTTACGACGCCGCGATTGTCACCGACATCGCCGGCACCACCCGCGATCTCGTGCGTGAACAAATCGACCTGCAGGGCCTGACCGTCAATGTCATCGATACGGCCGGCCTGCGCGCCACGGGCGATGCGGTGGAAGCGGAGGGTGTGCGCCGGGCGCGCCGCGAACTCGAACAAGCCGATCACGCACTCATCATTATTGACAGTACCGGCGATGCCGCCGAGCAGGAAACGACTTTGCGTGCCGAGCTGCCGGCGCAACTCCGCTGCACGGTCGTGTGTAACAAGGCCGATCTCAGCGGCCTGACGCCGGGGCTGACCGACGACAACCGCATCAACCTGTCCGCGAAAACCGGTGCCGGCGTTGACGAACTGCGTGTGCATCTGACGCAGCAGCTTGGCTATGAACCGGCCGGTGAGGGCAGTGTGACCGCACGGCGCAGGCATCTTGAGAGCCTGCGCAGGGCGGAGGCCCATTTCATGACGGCCGCGGGATTACTCGAATCATCGGCTGGTGAGCTGATGGCCGAGGAACTTCTGCAGGTGCAGAACGCGCTGGCGGAGATTACCGGCCAGTTCAGCAGTGATGATCTGCTCGGCGAGATCTTCGCCAGTTTCTGCATCGGCAAGTAGCACCGTGCCGTCAGACGGCTCGGTTATTGCGGATAGCGCCCGCCAGACCAACGGAGTAACCTCAAACTATCTTTCTGACAGGGAGCCTGTCATGTACCCACGCGTGTTTCATTACCTGGTCTGTGCGGCGTCGCTGGTTGCGGCGCAAAGCGCACTGGCGCAGGCTTTTGACCAGTATTCCGGTCAGGAAACCTATATGCGGTTTTGTGCCGCCTGTCACGGCGAGGACGCCAAAGGTAACGGTCCGGTGGCAGCCGGTCTGCCGATTACCGTGCCCGATCTGACGGTCCTGCAAAAGCGCCGCGGCGATCAGTTTCCGGAGGAGGTGGTGCGGCGGATTATCGACGGGCAGGACATCGTGGTGCTCCACGGTACACGCTATATGCCGGTATGGGGCTACGAATTCTGGGTCGAAGAAGGCGCGGATGATGAAGCCGTTGAGCGCGTAGTAACGATCGTCGACAATCTGGTCGACTACCTCAGATCCGTTCAGGAATAATTCTGCTGAACGACGTTACTTGAGAATACGCAGCGTCGGGTGCGTGCCGGTGTCACGCAACTGCGGAGGACGACTGCAGCGCACCCGGTTGCGGCCGTCGCGTTTGGCCTGATACAGCGCTTCATCGGCACGACTCAGTAACTGCGGTACGGTCTCACCGAGCTTGTATTCGGCAACACCCACCGAGACGGTGATGTTGTAACGATCACGGAACTCATGGCCGGCAATAATGGCGCGAATTCGTTCGGCACAGTATTCGGCACCGTCGGCATCAGTCGACGGCAGTATCGCCAGAAACTCTTCACCCCCGTAGCGACCGAACGTACGGCTGTGCTCGGTGGTTTTAACGGTATCCATGCCGCGTAATTCTTTTTTCACGCGTGCCGCAAAGTCCGTGAGTATCTGATCGCCGACCAGATGGCCGAACCGGTCATTCACGGTTTTGAAGTGATCGAGGTCGAACAACAGAATCGAGAAACTCTCGCCTGAGCGATCCGAGCCGGCTTTCTCGCGCGCCAGCATTTCCATGATGCGGCGGCGGTTGAACGACTTGGTGAGGTGATCTTCCTCGGCAATCCGGGTAATGCGTTCAACGACGTTCTGCAATTCCTCATTGCGGTACTGCAGTTCGATGCGCAGATCATGCAGCTTGCGGGCATAGACGTAAATCCATGCCGAGACTGCAATCAGCACCAGGAAGCCGATGCCGTCATCGACGGGGCTCACTATCGTGGGCGTGCTCAGCGTTTTGATCAGGATCATCAGCGCGTGGGAGGCGATCGCCGCGCCGGTCAGCATGAGCAGTCGTTTTGTCGACAGATGAAAAACCGCGAACATCAGCACGGTCATGTACATGCCGAGTACCAGTGCGCCGGCACCGTCGCTGAAAAAGAAGTAGGCGGTCGTCCAGGCTATACCGAGGATGGCCTGATAGAAGGCCAGCATGCGCACGGTCAGCGGGTGGTGCCCGTCCATGCGGGAAAACGCCATGAAGAAGACGTTCGTGCAGACGATGCCGGAGAGCAGAAACACGGAAGCCGCGATGGTTATGGACGAGTGCCCGAGCCAGCCGCTCAGTGTGGCGAGACCCACCCAGAGGCCATAAAACCAGACGAGCGCGGGCGTTTCCCGGTTGATGGATAAACGAGCGTCGCGATGTGCCGGCTGGTCGGTATCGTTGTTGTCGTGGTCGCTCAAAATTATTTTCTCGCGTTGCAACACGCTTATTCTGGAGAGCGACCTCAGTCTTCCAGAACGAGGCCGATTTATCCGTGAACTGCGCCCGCGCTTATGACAAAACTATGCGTGGCCGGCAGCTGTCAGGCTCACGTCCGGGTATATGCGCCACGCAACATTGGTAGACTTGCCGCCATGAAACTGGTCATGACATTGCTGGTGCGCGACGAGGAAGATGTGCTCGCCGCCAATATTGATTACCACCGCGCGATGGGCGTGGACTTTTTTATTTGCACCGACAACAAGTCGGAAGACTCGACGCCCGATATCATCCGGCGCTATGCCGAGCAGGGCATCGCGCACTATATATATGAGGGCGACGATGACTATGACCAGACGAAATGGGTTACGCGTATGGCGCGGCTCGCCGCGACCGACTTCGGCGCCGACTGGGTTATCAACAACGATGCCGATGAATTCTGGTGGCCCCGTGAAGGCGAGCTCAAGACCACCTTTGCGCAGGTGCCCGACCACTACACCACGCTCGTCGCCGAACGCCACGATTTTGTGCCCGTGACGGATGAGCAGGATGATTTTCTGACCGACATGGTCTATCGCAAAGTCGTGTCGCTGAACACCAGAGGCAAACCGCTGCCGCCCAAAGTCGCGCACCGGGCACACCCTGAAGTTGTGGTTCCGCAAGGCAACCACTGGGCCGAGGTGCCGGGCGACGGCGACTGTGTCGCCGACTTGATCGATATTTTTCATTTCCCGATCCGCCGCTACGCACAGTTCACCAACAAAATCGTGAAAGGTGGGCAGGCCTATGAGCGCAACACGTCAGCGGACAAAAAGGTCGGTGATACCTGGCGCAAGCTTTATAAGGAATACCAGAAAAACGGTCTGGTCGATTTCTACCGCAAGCAGTCGCTGGCACCCGGGCAGATTGATCACGACCTGCGGCGCGGCAAGCTGGTGTGTGACCGGCGACTGGCGGATTTTCTTGACCGGACGGCGCGTCGAGCCGCCGGCTGAGGTAGCCTAGCCAAATGAGTAGCCACCCGATGCAATCAGGCGCCACGGCGCATAATGACTTTGACGTCATTGTCGTGGGTGGCGGCCATGCCGGCACCGAAGCGGCGGCGGCCGCTGCGCGCAGCGGTGCCCGCACGTTATTGCTGACGCAAAATATCGAAACGGTCGGGCAGATGAGTTGTAACCCGGCCATCGGCGGTATTGGCAAAGGTCATCTCACCAAAGAGATCGATGCACTGGACGGCATCATGGCGCGTGCCGCTGACCGCGCCGGTATCCACTTCCGCACACTGAACGCGCGCAAGGGGCCGGCGGTGCGGGCGACGCGCGCGCAGGCTGACCGGGCGCTGTATCGTCAGGCCGTGCGGTCAATGCTGGAGCAGCAGCCGAACCTGCACCTGTTTCAGCAGGGCGTTGAAGATTTGATTCTGTCTGGCGACACCGTGACCGGTGTCGTGACCGCAGGCGGTCTGGAGTTTCGTGCAACAGCGGTTGTGCTGACTGTCGGCACCTTTCTCGAAGGTCGTATCCATGTGGGCATGTCGCAGTCCACCGGCGGCCGCGCCGGCGACCCGGCGTCGATTGGTCTGGCGCATCGCCTGCGTGAACTGAATTTAGGCGTCGGCCGTCTGAAGACCGGCACCCCGCCGCGTATTGATGGCCGCAGCGTCGATTTTTCCGTGATGCAGGAACAGCCCGGCGATGAGCCGCGACCGGTGTTTTCCTTCATGGGCCGGCGCAGCGATCATCCGCAGCAAGCGATCTGCCATATCACGCACACGAACGCGCAGACGCACGACATCATTCGCGGCGGCCTGGACCGCTCGCCGATGTTTACCGGCATGATCGACGGTGTCGGCCCGCGTTACTGCCCGTCGATTGAAGACAAGGTGACGCGCTTCGCCGACCGCGACAGTCACCAGATTTTTCTTGAGCCCGAAGGCCTGCATACGCACGAGCTTTACCCGAACGGCATCTCCACGAGTCTGCCCTTCGATGTGCAGGAAGCCTTCGTGCACTCAATACGCGGCATGGAGAACGCGCGCATAACGCGCCCCGGTTACGCGATCGAGTACGACTATTTCGATCCGCGCGGGCTGACCAATACGCTCGAAACCAAAACCATAAAAAATCTCTGGTTCGCCGGCCAGATCAACGGCACGACCGGTTATGAAGAGGCCGGTGCGCAGGGAATTCTTGCCGGTATCAACGCGGGCCGCCGTGCGCGCGGCCAGGGTGGCTGGTGCCCCGCGCGCAGCGAAGCGTATATCGGTGTGCTGGTGGACGACCTCGTTACACGCGGCACGCTGGAGCCCTACCGTATGTTTACCAGCCGGGCCGAATACCGTTTGCTGCTGCGTGAAGACAATGCGGATGAGCGGCTGACGCCGGTCGGCCGCGAGCTCGGTGTGGTCGGTGATGCGCGCTGGCAGATGTACAGCGAAAAACGTGCCGCCATTGCCGACGAGCAGCAGCGGCTCGGGGCGATTACGGTGCATCCGCATGATCTCGACGCAGGCCATGTTGAGGCGATTGGCCGCAACCTCGCGCGTGAACACAAAGCGATTGAACTACTGAAGCGGCCGGAGTTCAGCCACGATTTGCTCACGAGCATTGCCGCGGTCGGTACGCGCGCAACCGAAAACGCAGAGCACACGGAACTCGGCGAACAGATCGTCGGTCAGATTGAAATAGCGGCGCGCTATTCGGGTTATCTGTCGCGGCAGGAAGAAGAAGTCGAACGGAATCGCAATAATGAACAAACTGTATTGCCCGACAGCCTCGACTACGATCACGTGATGGGCTTATCAAACGAAGTCCGGCAGAAACTGATCGAGATCCGGCCCGGCACGCTCGGTCAGGCGTCGCGTATTCCCGGCATGACGCCGGCGGCACTGTCCTTGTTACTCGTGCACCTGAAAAAACAGCGGCTCAAGAGCGCATGACACGCATCGCATCGCTGTGCAGTGCCGGGTTGCTGATCGGCACACTACTTACGGGCACAATGTTGGTGACATCCTGCTCCGGCAACGGCGATCCGACACCGCGCGACTATGGTCAGATCGGCGGTCCGAGCGGCACCGAACTGGCTGAGGAGCAGGTGCTGCGCAAAAACAACGGCACCGAGCCGCAAACGCTCGACGCGCATCGGGCGCAGGGCGTGCCGGCCAGCAATATTCTTCGCGACCTCTACGAGACACTGGTATCGGAGGCGCCCAATGGCGACCTGATCCCCGGTGCTGCAGAGTCGTGGACGCTGAGTGAAGACGGCCGCGTCTACACCTTTAAATTGCGCGCGGACGGGCGCTGGAGCAACGGTGATCCGGTTACCGCCGGCGACTGGGTGTTCAGTCTGCGTCGCGGCGTCGACCCGGCGACATTGTCAGTGTACAGCGGCATTTTGTTCCCGATTAAAAACGGTGCGGCCATCAATCGCGGTGAACTGTCGCCGGCTGCACTGGGCGCGCGCGCCATTGATGACCGGACGCTCGAGATTACGCTTGAGAACCCGACCCCGTACTTTCTCGGCCTGCTCACGCACTCGATGGCCGGTGCGGTGCACCCGCCGAGCGTGCAGCAGTATGGCGACAAATTTGCACGTCCCGGCACGTTAATCGGCAACGGTGCATACGTGCTGAAAGACTGGGTCGTACAGTCGCACGTCGAGCTCGAGCGCAATCCGTATTACCGCGAAAACGATAAAACAATCATTGATCGCGTGTTTTATTATGCGATCGAAAGCTCGGAGGCAGCGTTCGCCCGTTACCGCGCGGATGAAATCGATTTCACGAGCAGTATTCCGCTGCGCCAGCTGGAGTTCATCCGCAAGGCGATGCCCGACGAGTACATCCAGGCGCCGTACCTGGGGACTTATTACTACGGTATTAACACGCGTCATCCGGCGTTTGACGGCAAGCCCGGCTTGCGCCGCGCATTGTCGATGGCGATAGACCGCGAAATACTCGCGGAGAAAATTTCCGGTGGCGCCACATTGCCTGCTTACGGCTGGGTGCCGGCGGTCGCTGATTACGAGCAGCAACTGCCGGAGTGGCACGATTGGAGCCGCGCAGAGCGCCATGCGGAAGCTCGGCGGTTGTACGCCGAAGCCGGGCACGGGCCGGATAACCCGCTCGTGATCGAAATCCTCTACAACACCTTGCACGATCACAAACGCCTCGCCATTGCCATTGGCGCAATGTGGAAGCAGGTGCTCGGTGTCGAAACGCAGTTACTGAATCAGGAGTGGAAAGTTTTTTTGCAGACGCGGCAACTGGGCTTAACGCAGGTGTATCGCTCGGGCTGGATCGGCGATTACAACGATGCCAATACCTTCGCGGAATTGCTGCACTCCGAAAACGCCCAGAACGATACGGGCTGGGGCAACGACCGGTATGACGAGCTGCTGGAGAGAGCGGCGGTCGAGACGATTCTCGATAAGCGCGCACTGCTGCTGCAGGAAGCCGAACGGATCATGCTCGACGAGACGCCGCTGATTCCGATTTACTTTTATGTCAGCAAGCGCGTGGTGAAACCGTGGGTCGGCGGGTACGTGCCGAATATCATGGACCACACCTTCACCAAAGACCTTTATATTCTGAAGCACTGATATGTTGTCTTTCGCTTTCCGACGTTTGCTCACCGCGATCCCCACGTTGCTGGTATTGCTGGCACTGGCATTCGCGCTCATCCGCGTGGCGCCGGGTGGTCCGTTTGACGCCGAGCGCACGGTGCCGCCCGAAATACAGGAGCGGCTCAATGAAACCTATTATCTCGATGAGCCGCTGTGGATGCAGTTCGGCCGCTATCTGGGCGGCTTGTTGCGCGGCGATTTCGGGCCGTCGTTTCAGTACAAGGATTTCACGGTCACAGAACTGATCGCTGCGGGCTTCCCGGTGTCGCTGCAGCTGGGCGGCCTCGCAATGTTGCTGGCACTGCTCGCCGGGGTGAGCATTGGCACGTTGGCGGCGCTCAAACAAAACAGCCGTGTTGATCACATCGCCATGAGCGCGGCCATGACCGGAATTTCAATCCCGAACTTCGTGCTGGCGCCGTTGCTGGTTCTGCTGTTTGCCGTCACGTTGCGCTGGTTACCTGCAGGCGGGTTGGGCACCTGGCAGAACCTGGTGCTGCCGGTCATCGCGCTCGCGTTACCGCAAATCGCTTACATCTCACGATTAACCCGCGGCAGCATGATCGAAGTGTTACGCAGCGATTTCATTCGCACCGCACGAGCGCAGGGCTTGCCGATGCTGGAGGTGCTGATCGTGCACGCGCTGAAACCGGCACTGGTGCCCATCGTGTCGTATCTGGGCCCGGCAACCGCAGGCATCATTACCGGCTCCGTTGTCATTGAACAGATTTTCGGTGTGCCGGGACTCGGCCGCTATTTTGTGCAGGGCGCGGTGAATCGCGATTACACCCTCGTCATGGGCGTGGTCGTGTTCTACGGCGTGCTCATTATTGTGTTCAACTTTCTGGTTGATCTGGCGTACCGCTGGCTCGACCCGCGCGTGAAACTATGAGGGTGACGTTGTGAGCGCTGCTGCGGAAACCGTCATTCAGGGGCGCAGCCTCTGGGATGATGCGTGGGACAGCCTGCGTCGCAACCGTGCGGCGATGACCGCCTGCGCCATCATGGCCACGGTTATTTTCCTCGTGCTGGTCGGGCCGTTGTTGAGCCCGTACACCATCGATGATCCGGACTGGGATCGCATCTCGGTCGGCCCCGACTTTGCGTCGGCACACTGGTTCGGCACCGATGATGTCGGTCGCGATCTGTTTGTGCGCACGCTGTACGGCGGGCGCATCTCGTTGATGGTTGGTCTGGCCGCGACGTTGGTGAGCCTCATCATTGGGATCGCCTGGGGTGCCACGGCCGGCTACGCGGGCGGCCGGGTGGATCAGCTGATGATGCGCATTGTCGATGTGCTGTATGCCATGCCGTTTATGTTCTTTGTCATTCTGCTGATGGTGTTTTTCGGGCGGAATATTTTTCTGATCTTTATCGCGGTTGGTGCGATTAACTGGCTCGACATGGCGCGTATCGTGCGTGGCCAGACACTTAGCCTGAAGAAAAAAGAATTCATTGAAGCGGCGCGCGCCGGCGGCGTGTCGTCGTTCAATATTGTCCGCCGCCATATCGTGCCGAACCTGCTCGGTGTGGTGGTGGTGTACGTCACCCTGACGATTCCGCAGGTCATTCTCGTCGAGTCGTTCCTGAGCTTTCTGGGTCTCGGCGTGCAGGAGCCGATGACCTCGTGGGGCGCACTGGTCAACGACGGCGCACAGGCGATGGAGTCTGCGCCGTGGGCGCTGATATTCCCCGCTGTTTTTCTGGCGCTGACCTTGTTCTGTTTTAACTTTATCGGTGACGGTTTGCGCGATGCGCTCGACCCGCGCGACAGGAGTGGTGACTAATGGTGGCCGCACCCGACAGTGTGCCGGCGTTGTTGTCCGTGAGTGACCTGTGTGTCACCTATCACGGCGAACAAACCGTGCGCGCCGTGCGCAATCTGTCGTACCAGCTCAGAGCCGGCGAAACGCTCGGCATCGTGGGTGAATCGGGTTCGGGTAAAACGCAGGGCGCGCTCGCCTTGATGGGCTTGTTGCCCGACACCGCCGACGTTTCAGGCAGTGCCATCCTCGTTCAGGAAAACACAACAGACCGTGATCTGCTGACGCTCGACCAGGATGCACTGAATACTGTTCGCGGCAGCGCGATGGCGATGATCTTTCAGGACCCGATGACGGCACTGAACCCGCACCTGACCATCGGCCGACAGATGTCGCGCGTGCTTGAACGGCATCGCGGTATGTCGCGTGCGGATGCACTGAGTGCGGCGGCCGATATGCTGGATGCGGTGCGGGTGCCGGAAGCGCGCGCCCGCCTCGCACAGTATCCGCACGAGATGTCCGGCGGTATGCGCCAGCGAATTATGATCGCAACCGCACTGCTATGCCGTCCGTCGCTATTGATTGCGGACGAGCCGACGACGGCGCTCGACGTGACCGTGCAGGCGCAGATTCTTGAATTGATGGCCGACCTGCAGCGCGAACTCGGCACCGCCATTCTGTTGATTACCCATGACATGGGCGTGGTGGCGGCGAACTGTGACCGCGTGCTCGTGATGAAGGACGGTGTCGAACGTGAGACCGGTGACGTCGGGCAGATTTTTGCGGCGCCGGCGGATCAGTATACGAAGGACCTGTTGGCCGCGGTGCCGAGGCTTGATGCGTCGTCGTCGGCTATTTCGCCTACTGACGCGGTCGAATCGTCTGCTAGCTCCGAAAA
>JABDLC010000056.1 GCA_013001905.1 Gammaproteobacteria bacterium
AAGCCGGCTTCAATATTGTCGGTTTGCTCAGGTTCTACATAGCGCGGTGTGCTGGGCGCGTCGCCGTTATTCACCTTGCCGGTGCTGTAGCCCTGCGAAAATGTTGCGTACGTGAGCAGATTTTCGTTCAGCCTGTACGTTGCCGTGAATTTGCCCAAGACATCGTCATCGTCGGCTTCGTCGAAGCCGAGATTGGGTGTGCAGTTGGCCGGGTCATCCACGTCGCCGCCAAACGTCGTGCAGCTGCGGAATCGCGCTTCGTAATCGAACCAGCGCGCGCCGACCAACAGGTTGAGATCATCGGTTACGTCAAAACCGACTTCACCGAACACAGCGATTTCGCTGCGCTCGTCAAAAGTTTTGTTGTCGTAGGTTGTCAGTGCCGTGTCTACGGGCGGTGCGAATTCGCGTGAACGGTTGAAGAAGTCTGTGTCCTGATAGTAGGCACCGACGATATAGTTAATCGGCCCTTCATTGTCAGAGACCAGGCGAACTTCCTGAGTAAAGATCTCGTCGTCGAATTGTTCGCGGGTGAAAGAACTGAACTCCGGCGAATCTTCGTATCCGTATTCCTGGTCGAGCAGGAAGTCTGTCTGGTCGCGCCGGCCATCGAACTTGTAAGTCGTCAATGATGTTGATGAAACCAGCTCACCGAGCGAGTTGTCCCAGACAATTTTCAGATTGTAAATATCGTTCTGGCGTTTGCTCGGCTCGGTGTAGCGCATGCCCGACACATAATTGCCGGTGTCGAGGTCGATGCTGCGCACCGCCTCGATGTTCATGAGCGCGTCTTTCGAATTGATATTGCGCCCGCCCGAATCACGATCCTGCTGCCGCCAGCTCGCGGTTGCCTCGAGGTCATCGCTTAATGCCCACAGCAAACTGAGGCCTGCGCTGCGGGTGCGCACAAAGTTAGCGTCCTCAACAGACAGAAAGCCATCGTCGGAACACCCGGTCGTCAGGCCGGGTTCAGCACAGGAAAAACCCGGGTTCGGGAGCACATAGTTGTAATCAATGTAGCCGGCCCGATATTGGTAGCCGAGCAGGGCACGGAGTGCCAACGTGTCTTCGATCAGCGGTGCATTGATAACAATGTCGGCCTCGCGGCCATTGTCGTCGCTTGCGTCAGTCGTTTCTGCGCCAACATGAGCGTCGATCGTAAATTCAGCCGTGTCGGGTCCATTGGGTGTGATTCGCACCGTGCCGCCGAGGGAGCGGGCGCCGTACAAAGTTCCCTGCGGACCGCGCAAGACTTCCACGGCCCGGATGTCGATGGGCAGCAGATTAATGTAGACCGGTGTTTCTCCGTAGTAGGTAGCCACACGGTCGTTGTCGTTGTTCAAAAATTCCGGCGCATCAATTGAGTCACCGTTCAGACCGCGAATGATCAGCAGATTGCCGTCGCGTGCGCCCTGATCAACCTGGGTCAGTCCGGCAGAGTAGCGAGCGATCCCGGAAAGGTTGTCGATGTTGAGGTCGCGAAGTGTGCCTGTGCCGATAGCGGCGATACTGTAAGGCACTTCCTGCACCGTCGTGTCGCGGCGCGTGGCGGTCACCACCAGTTCATCCGGCAGTTCGGCGGCGATGGCGATGCTTTGACCTGCCAGGCTGCCGAGGGCGATGGCCACTGCGGCTGTTACCGGTTTGACCCTCACGGGGATGGCTCTGATTCGAGCTGTTTTCGAACGCATGATTGTTCCTTCAATCAGGGAATTCGCGCGGGCTGTCCATGCCCGCACTACAAGCCCGGTCAATTTGACACAATTCCCTTACATGTCAATCAATTAAGCCGAATTCCGCATAGGGGGCGTTAATGGTGCTAAGCTATTGTAATAGCAGCGTAAATTGCCCCGATGAGAGGCTCTCCGCTGAGCAGGCAGTGTGCGCTGGATCACAGTTTGCTGCATCCGTTCCCGAAAAGGGGCCGAATAGAGTTTTGGTACACACTAATTATTGGGGAAGACAGACGTGAGCAACAATCTCGTAAGGACTCTGTGTTTACTGGCAATGGTGGTGACTGTGTCACCTGCGCTTGCCCACGACGGAGCGGCTTTGCCATACGGTTCGTTCCTGTCCGGTCTAACGCATCCTGTTCTGGGCTTAGATCATTTTCTGGCGATGGTGAGCGTCGGCATTCTGAGCGCGCAGATGGGTGGTCGCGCCATCTGGACTGTCCCTGCGACTTTTGTCGGCATTATGGCCTTCGGCGGCTTGCTCGGATGGATTGACGTCGGGCTGTCGGCTATTGAGGTTGGTATTGCGTTTTCCGTCCTCGCGCTGGGTACTGCAATTGCCGCAGACAAAACCGTGCCGCTGGTTGTTGCGATGAGCGCGGTGGGTGTGTTTGCAATTTTTCACGGCTATGCGCACGGCGCAGAAATGCCGGTGGTTGCGCAGCCCGTCAAGTATGCAATGGGCTTTATGACGGGCACGGCGCTGCTGCATCTCGCCGGTGTGCTGATCGGTGATATATCCCAACATTACGCCCGGGGCAAAGTTTTGCTTCGGATCAGCGGAGCTGCGATTGCGGCAATCGGTGGATTCTTTTTGTACGGAGCTGCATAACGGCGCAGAGAGTTATGGATTCTAAGAAACTGTATAAGAGCGAAGAGGGCCATGAGAAGATCATGGCGTGGTATGAGTCTGTGGTTGCCAAGATCGATGCGCCGGTAACCTCTGTTTGGGCAGACACCCGTTACGGACGCACGCACATGCTGGCCGCCGGCAACCCGGCTGCCGAACCGCTGATCCTGATTCCCGGCGCAGCGGGCAGCGCGCCGCTCTACCGGCGTGCCATTGAGCATCTGCACAAGGATTTCCGCGTGTATGCAGTGGACGTCGTTGGCGGGCCGGGCCGCAGCGACCCGAACCCGCTGTCATACACCGATGACAGTTACACCATCTGGTTGTGTGACGTGCTGGATAGTATGGGTCTCGACAAGGCGCACATCTGTGGTCAGAGCGCGGGCGGCGGGCTGGCAATGAAATTCGCGATCGAGCGCCCGGAGCGTGCCAGCAGCGTGATCATGTTCGGCCCCACAGGTCTGGCCAGAGCGCGCCTGCCGGTGAAGATCTGGCTGACCAAGGTCATGACCAAGCGGGATGAAAACGCACTGGAGAAAGACCTGACGGCCAAATCCATCCGGCCTGAGCATACCGGTGAATCGTTCGGCACCTATGATCGTGAGCTGGCGCGTTCCATGGCCTTGTGCACCCGCCATTTCCGGCTTGATCGTTCACTGGGAATTTATGATGAGGACCGCGGCAAAATCAATTTTCGGGCAGGTCTCGGCGTGCTGAAGAAGTTTTTTCTGGCGGAGAAGAAGTCCTGGCAAGCGAGCCTGACCGTGCCGTCGTTGCTTATTTTTGGTGAGCACGAATTGTCGCTGAACCCTTACAAGATTTGTACTAAAGCAGAGAAGGTCATTCCCGGGATCGAAACCCACGTGGTCAAGCATGCGGGGCACGGCGCCATTTTTGATCAGCCGGAAAAAGTGGCGGGTCTGATGTACGACTTTGTATACCGCAAGGTGGTGAAAGACGACAGCGGCGACGATTCCCGGCCGCGGATTGCACTTGTTGAGCACGGGTAGAAGCCATGTCGAGAAGTTCAAAATTATTGGTCTGGGAGCTCAGCTGTGTGCTGTGGATATGCGTAGCCGGGTCGTTACTGCATTTCGCCTTTGAACTGAGCGATTACTGGAAGCCGATGGCGCTCTTCGCGGCTGTTAATGAAAGCGTCTGGGAACACCTGAAGATGTACTTCTGGCCCGGGCTGTTTTTCGCGCTGGCTCAATACACCTATACGCGGCATCTGGCGAACAATTACTGGCTGGGCAAAATGGTCGCGCTGGCTGTCACACCCGTGGTCATTACGTTCATGTATCACGGCTACATGTCGTATACAGCAGCCAGCGGCAGCAAGATTTCTGTCGGCTCGATACTGATGATCATGTTTCTGGGTGTGCTGGCCGGACAATTGTGCAGCTGGCGTATCCTGAGCAGTAAGCCGACCACGGCGATAGAACCTCGTTACGTTGCGTCCGGCTATTTCGGGCTGGTGGCGAGCTTTTCGCTGTTCACCTATTTTCCGCCGCAGGTGTTTCTGTTCGAGAACTACCTTTGCTACGAATACACATCGGAGTACGGAATCCTGGACGACTACAAGCCGTACCGCATGTTCCGCACGGCCGAAGAAATCGAGGCCGGCGGTGACAGTATCTGGTATTGCGCCAACCGCTCCGACGACGCGACTACAGCGGCCTTGAGCACCTCGTAAACTGCTGATTTTTGAGGCTTATATCGAAGGACCGTGCCAGAGTAAACTGTGACACGGTCCACTTTACGTAATAGGCCCCCTTGCTAGACTCAGGGTGTTACTGCGGAATGTTTTCATCAGATGTCGTCCTCAAGATCCGGCAACAATGCGGCTATCGCTCCCGAGTCTGTCTCGCAGGCTATTGCCTCTTTTGCTGACGGCGATGCGGCGCTGCCCGACGTGCGCAAGAGTATTGTCGGTGCGCTTGAAGACGGCCCGGATACTGCTGAAGCGATTCATGATCTGCTGGATGAACAGCTCAAATCGCGCACTTTAACCATTGCGGAATACGGCGAGCTGGTCGATGCACTGGGCAACGTTCTTTCCGAAAATGTTCCCACAGAATTTTCCGAAGACACACCCGGTGAGTCCGGAATTTACCGTGTGGTCGGTGAAGGCACGTTGGTGCTGACCGAAGACGATGCGTTTGCAGAAGTTGCTGACGACGATGCGGCCGCACGGCCTGAACAAAGCGATCAGACGCGGCCGTTTGAGGACCAGCTTCCTGAGGGCGTTGCACAGGCCGACGACGAAATCGGCGTCGGCTCAATACTGCGTGACCGCTACCGCCTCGAGGAGGAAGTCGCACGTGGTGCAATGGGCATCGTGTACCGGGCCGCCGATACGATTAAGCTGGATGCCGGAGCAACTGATCCGTATCTCGCTGTAAAGGTGGTTACGCCGGAATTTTCCGGTAATGAAAAAGCATTGCGCGCTTTTCAAAACGAGGTAGCCAACACTCAGCACCTTTCACACCCGCATATTATTCACCTGTTTGAGCTTGATCAGGATGACGGTCGCTACTTCATCACGATGGAGTGGCTGAAGGGTGAGTCGCTTGCCACACTGCTCGATGACAGCCGCGAGTCGGCGCTGAACGAATCGCAAACGTACTCGATCATTGAGCAGCTGTGCTCGGCGCTGGCCTATGCGCACGAACAAAACGTTGTCCATGCGGATGTAAAACCCGGCAATGTATTTTTACTCGATTCAGGCGACATCAAGCTGATTGACTTCGGTATCGCGAAGAGCGAATTAGGTAACGCAACCAGTCAGGACCATGAATCTGTCGCGCTAACGCCTGCCTACGCAAGCTGTGAGCGGCTGGAGAAGGCAGAGCCGACTCCCCAGGACGATCTCTACTCACTTGCGTGTGTCATTTATCGTCTGCTCGCCGGTCGTCGCGTATACGGGCCTTTGACAGCGCTTGAAGCCGAGGCACAACAGGCTGAAGTCGTGCGTATTCCGGGTATGGGCGGTGACCGGCACGCCGCGCTGATAAAGGCGTTGTCGTTCCGCCGCGAAGACCGGCAGCGTGATGTCCGTGAGTTCATGGAGCAGTTCGGCCGGCGTATCCAGCCGCGTGACAGTACCGACGATAAATCGCCGGGGCCGCTGGCCGATGACGATATTGAAGTGCCGCTCCATACAGAGACAGATACAGACGCAGAGCTGGTGCGAGCGGAAGAGCTGCAACCGGAGATTGAAGTCGATTTCGCATTTGCTGAAGAGGCGGCCGATCAGACGGAAGAACCGGAACTTTCGGGAATCTTTGCCGCGGCAGCCAGTGGTGACACTGATGTACTTGAAGATGCGTCAGGGCATGCAGCTGCTAAAGATGCAGACGGAGACAAGCCCGGCGAAGTGCCGCCGTCAGTGTCTCAACCCGCTATCACTCCCCTGGCCAAGGATGATTCTGACTACGCACGGAAGGTGGTTGCGGGCCTGTCGGCACAGCAGCTGCAGCTGGTGGCCGGAATTGCTGCTGTGGTGTTCGTCATCGGCGTCGCTGCGCTTGGTTTGTTTCGCGATTCCGATGACCCGCCGGTTGCCGTAGCGCAGACCGCCGCACCGGAGCAAGGCGAGGCCGCAGAAATCGTCTCTCCGGTGGTGTCGGATTTGGCTGATGTCGAAGTCGTTGCAACAGCAGATCCAGCCGCGGAGTCTGCTGAATATGAGGCTGCATCTGAGGCCGCAACTGAGTTCGTAACGGAAGCTGTGCCGATTGAAGCTTCGCCGATTGAAGCTGTGCCGGTTGCAGCGCCGCAGCCGGCACCGGCGGCAGAACCCGAACCGGTGGTGATCGCAGAGGCAGTGCTTGAACCGGAACCGGAACCTGCAGCACAGCCCGAGCCGGTCGCAGAACCCGCACCCGTTGTCGCCGCGGAGCCGGCACCACAGCCGGAAGTTCCGCCTGAGCCCGAGCCGGATGCAGAGCCTGAACCGGTTGTTGCCGCTGCGCCGGTTGCGGAGCCTGAACCTGTCGTTGCGGCTGCGCCGGTTGCAGAGTCTGAACGCGTCGTTGCTGCCGAGCCGGTTGCGGAGCCTGAACCTGTTGTTGCCGTCGAGCAGGCCCCTGACCCTGCAGTTACGATCGAGTCCGAGCCTGATCTCGTCGCGGAGCCTGCAGTTCTCGCCGTTGCCGCGCCGGTTGCTGAATCGCAAAACGTTCCCGGGCCGGAGACGCGGCCCGAACAAAGGCTGCCCGAACCCGCTCAGATCGCCACGCCCGAACCACCGGCACTGGTGTTTGATCCGCGGCAGCCGGTCGCGTTGTCGGAACTTGAAATTACGAAGTACGCAGAACCCAGATTTCCGCGGACAGCCAATGACCGGGTCTATGACGGTTGGGTTGATGTCGAGTTTCGCGTGGGCACCGATGGCAAGCCGCGAAACGTCGAAGTGATCGGCAGTAACCTGCCGTCGCGATTCGAGTCACCGTCGATTAACGCCGTGAAAAAATGGCGCTTTGAGCCCTACATTGTTAACGGTGCGCCGGTCGCTGTTTACAGTGGCGTGCGACTTCGTTTCGCCAACTAGAAAGCTCCCCTAAGTCTCTGATATTTATGCGCGATGACAAAAGTCATCACGCTGCTAGCGGCTGGTATTCAGCGCGCTGAGCGGCTATCGTTGGCGCCCGAATTCTGAGGTGTCCGGCGTGCCGCCGGGCCAAGCTAGAGGACGCTGAATTGGATATCGATATTATTCTCGAGCCGGATCTGACACCGATGCAGATCAAAGAGCTCGGTATTGCCGCGGAGAGTTACGGCATTCGCGCATTGTGGACATCAAATTATTTCGCGCACTGGGACGGCTTCATCAGTCTCGCGCCGCTGGCGCTCGAGACAAACAAAATTCTGATGGGCCCGCTTGCTGTCAGCCCGTTTGAGATGCACCCGCTGAAAATTGCTAATGCATTACTGACGCTTAATGAATTGTCGGGTGGCCGCGCTCAGATCGCAATGGGTGCCGGTGAGGGCAATCTTGAAGCCATGGACCTGAAGAAGCCGCAGAAAGTTGTGCTTGCCATTCGCGAGGCGATTGAGATTGTGCGGCTCGCCGGCAGCGGCGGTCTGACCGGTGGCTACGACGGAGAGATTTACAACGTCAATCTGCCGTGTGCGTACCCCTGGCTGACACAGCCGGCACCACGCGTTTACGGTACGGCTTATCGTCCGATGATGATGCGCATGGAGGGGCGTGTTGCCGATGGCTGTTACGTCGGCTGCACACCGCCGGAAGTTGCAGACGCGGCGATGGAGCATGTGCGCACCGGCATCGAGCGCCGCGATACGCCGCCGGAGGATTTCCGTGTCAATACCTTCTGGGGCTGGCATATCAAAGAGGATGCTGAGGCGGCGTACGCTGAGTCTCGCCGTGAGTTGCCGTGGCGCGCCCGCTTGCTTGATCCCGAGATGATTAATATGTACCTCACGGATGAAGAGAATGCGATCGTGCAGGAGCACAAGCAGGAATACGTTGATTTCTACTTCGACCCGTCTAAAGAAGTGAAGAACATTCCGGTCGAAATTTCCAACAAGCTGGCGGAAGGTCTGACCTCCACGGGTGGGCTTGATGCACTGGACCGCGAGATTGAACGATTCCGTTTGTTCGGCAAGGCAGGGCTGACCGAAGTTGCATTGCGGCTGCACGGCGAACCCATGGATGCGCTGAAGATCATCGGCGAGAAAGTGGTTCCCGCGCTGCGTGACTAGCTCAACGTAGCCCTTTACAGGCTAGAGCCGGCCCAGTCGGTTCGCGGGCAGTACATCGAACGCGATACTGATGCGGGGTGCTGCTTCGCCGGGCGCTGAAGCAAATGTCAGCGTGCGATGCCAGAACCACGACGGAAAAATAACCATCCGCCCGGCGCGCGGTTCATAGCGTCGCGACTCCGGCTGTGTTTTGCAGTAGAGACGTTCCGGTGGCCTGCCAAATTCCAGCCAGCCATCCTCGCTGTTGCCGCTCATGCCCGCCGGCAGATCAACGTAGTAAACCGCGCTCAGCCACCCGAGCGGATGCATATGCGGTGTTTGCTGACCGCCGGCTTCGATGACCGTGCCCCATGCGCGTAACGACCAGTCATCGGTTGCCGGTAACATGACGGGATGATCACGCAGGCCGGATTGCTGATACGTGGTGACTGCCGCACGGATAGCGGCATCTGCCAGCCCGGCAAACGCGGTTTTGGCGTTGCTGGCGCGCAGATCGAGTTCGCCTGTTTGCGCGCCGCCGGTCGTGGCCTTGTTGACCGGGTCGTGCAGCAGGCTGGGATCGCTCAGCAACTCGTCTGCCAGTGTCCGGTGAAACTCGTCGGCATCGTCGAAACCGGCGGGTGCGGGCAGATCAATAACCTGCACCAGTGCTTCAATATCAGTCAGTGACCGCGCGCGCTCCGTATCGCCCGCGTTTAATAGCGCCTGTGCAACTGCAGCCACAACGAGGCGTTCACCGGGGTGCTCATTCAGAAAGCTGTCGGCCAGCGACACTGCTTGTGCATTCTCACCGACTGCGCTGAACGCGTTCACCAGATCGGCAACCGCTCGCGCATTGTGCGGGTTCAGTTCGACCGCGCGGATCAGGAAGGTAATAGCTGATTGCAGATCATCAAGTTGCTGGCTGCACAGCGCGAGATTGACAAGTGCCATGTCGTTGGCGGGTTCTTTCTCAATTGCCCGGGTCAGCGTGTCGTGGGCGGCGGCGTAGTTGCCGGCATCGATCAGTACAGCGCCCCGTGTTGCCAGACTGCCGCGTCCGCCAACACCCTGGCTGACCGCGATGTCGGCTTCGACCAGCGCATCCACACTGTTGCCGCAGTCGGCCAGCGCCTTCGCCAGATTGCAGCGTACCTCGACAGCGTCATCAACGGCTTCCAGCACAGCGCGGTAAAGGCTTATCGCCTCGTGCAGGTGGCCGCGGTGCTGCAGCAGGGCAGCGAGGTTGATAAGTACATCGGGATTGCCCGGCTGCAGCTGGTTTACCGCACGAAAATCATCTTCGGCTGCCTGCAGATTACCGGTCATCATGTACGTAAGTCCGCGCTCAGCGCGCACGACCACGTCATCGGGTGCGGCTGCCGCAGCTTGTTCGAACAGTTCCAGCGCAAGGTCGATGGAGCCGCGCTCGCGCGCCTCAATTGCATCGCGACATCGCGTTTGTGCATCAATCATCATCATTTGTAACCCGAAAGTTACTTCTGTAGAGTGACGCAGATTCTAGCAGGGGGCGCACAGCGCGTAGCGTATGAGTGCAGCAACAGAGCAGCAGGTGGCGGAGTACGGCGGTGACTTCGTCGAGATGGTTGTCCGTGAACTGAAGGCCGAACCTGATCCGGATTACGCGCATATGGACGAGATTCACAATCTCGCCGGAGACAATACCGGTTTCGCCCGGGTGTGGCAGGGCCCGGGTATCCGCAAAATCAGTTACCTGTCGATCGACATTATGCCGGGCGCACGGTATTTCAATTTCATGGTCAGCCCGGACGACGCTATCGACGCGCCGCGATTCGCGCACGAGGGCATGTTATCGGTGCATGGCGGGCAACTGTCGATGGACCTGTACCACGATGTCGATATGCAGGCGCATATCGCTGAGTTGGTCAGGAAGCTGGAACCGGTTACCGAGATCTACAATGAAGCCCGGGCGTCGTATATTGAGTTCGTTCCTTCACGGCAGGTGCACATGCGGGCATTTTGTTCGCCGCACTTTCTGAATGTTTTCAATCCGGAGGGTAAAGCCCTGCCACAGATCCAGTCGTACGCCGAGCGCTATTTTCGCGCGTGGCAGCAGTTGTTAGCCGACGCTGCGACTCTGGATGAGGCGGCTACGGCTGACCGCACACGGCGACGTGTGCACATGTCCGACATGGTCGTTGCGCTCGACCCGGACCGGGAGATGGTGGTGCAGGTCTACGGCGAGGACACCGTGCAGGCCATCGAACAAACCGTCATGTACTAGTGGTGAGTCGCCGGCGGCACGCTTAAGCGCCGTAGTAGTACTCGCCCGCAATCTCCTCCGATACCTCCCACAGCTTCTCAGCCTGCGCGGCATCCAGCATGCGCGGATCCGGCATGATCGGGTTGCAGTCGGCAAAGTAGTAGCCGCTGTAATCAGCGAGGGCAGGTGCGGTTGCCACATAGGTCTGCGTTGCCGCTCCCGCCTCTGTCGACTTCATAAAGGTCCAGCCAATGAGCTTGGACGCGACACGTTGCCACCAGGGGAAGTGCCTCCCCAGATTGGTATTAATCACGCCGGGGTGAATCACATTGGCAGTGGCATTGCTGCCCTCCAACTGTCGACTGAGTTGCATGGTGTACAGCCCGTTGGCAAGTTTGGATGTGCCGTACATGCCCCACGGTGAGTAATCACGCTCGCCGGAAAGATTGTCGAACTCAATACCACTGTCGGGTGCAAACTGATGGCCGCTGCTGCTGACGACAACAAAGCGACCTTGTGGTGCGGCCAGCACCTGATCGCGCAGATAACTGCCCAGTGTGAAGTGGCCGATGTGATTGACGAAAAATTGTTTCTCGAAGCCGTTGATCTGTTCGAGTTCCGGTAACGCCATAATGCCGGCGTTCAGAATCACCATATCCAGAGGCATGCCGAGTGCACGCACGGCCGTGCCGCATGCGGCAACCGAATCGAGTTCACCCAGCTCGCAGACGACCGGGATGGCCTCGCCGTCGACAGACGCACAGGCATCGGCGGCTTTTTGCTCTGATCGTGCAGCGCCGATGACGGTTGCGCCGCGTGCTGTCAGCACCCGCATCGTTTCGTAGCCCAGCCCTGAATTGCAGCCGGTAATGAAGGCTGTCGTGCCGCTCAAATCCAGACCTTCGGTGACTTCCATCGCGGTGGATTTCGCATCGAACGGCCCGACCGGCACACCTGCCGGACGCTCGCTGGTCTGCGCGTCGGGATTGGAGCAGGCGGGCAGGGCGCTGACTGCTGCTACGGTGGTGCCCGCAGCAAGAAACTGACGGCGATTTATAAATGTACTTGAAGATGTGCTTGCTGGAGTTCGGTGGTCTTCGGCGTTCGGCATGATGGCTCTCTGTTGCGGCGATAGCGATAGTGCTGCGGACGGGAAGAGAGTAACACTACACGCATCGCCTGAAGCGAGCGATCAGCGGCGTGTCTTGCTCCACAGCCATAGACCGGACAATGCCAGCAGGATGAAGAGTACAGCAGCAAAATCAGCCAGCCAGACGCCTGCACGACCGATGAGCCGGCCGGAGTGCAGGTCGAGCAGCAGTCGTTCCACCGTGATGCCGTCACCGGGCGTATTGCGTTCCAGTTCCGCGCGCAGCTCAGCGGGTAGTGAAGCGACCGGTGCGCTGCGCGATGCTGACTGGCCGGCGACTGATGCATCCAACACCTCCAGCAAGTCACCGCCGCTGGTGAACAGCCAGGCTTCATCGTTACTGTCTACCCGCATTCCTTCCGGGTGAGGGTAGACCTGATCAATGCCGTGTCCGGGCCGCGCTATCGGCCGGGCATTGAGGTAAATCGTCGTTCCGTCCGATGAAAGGTAGCGCGAGCCCAGGCGAAAGCTTTTGATCTCGGGTGACTCAATGCCGTACAGATTGAGCAACCAGCGGCTGTGCAGGCGGCGTTCGTCGAAGCGTAATTCATCGCTGTGGTTCAGTGCGATACCCGTCGCTGACAACACGATGACCAGCACCGCCGCCGTGACTCCGCCGTAACGGTGCAGTAGTCCAAGCGGATGGGCTTTGCGCGGCGTTGTCACTGCTCGCGTCGCTGAGTTCATGATGACGGTTCCTGTATCGAGCGCACGTGCTCATCAAGCAGCAATGCCAGGCGCGCTTGTTTTTGCAAAGCGCGCACCGACAACGTGGCACCGGTAATGCTGTCGATGTGACGATCGAGGCCTGCATGTTTGCCCGGCATCGCTTCCGCAAACTGGCGCGTGAAAAAATCGTGGCGCACTTCCCAGCCGCGCGACTCCCGAAACACGAGCACCGTTACATCAGCGATTTTTCCGTCTGCGACCGTGATACCCGTCGTGATGGGTTTATCTTTACCGATCTCGTCCAGTATCCAGACGGTGCGGGTCGCATCCTGCCAGTACCGGATCCGCATCCCGCGATACGGGTGGTTCAGGATGTTGTCTACCTGCGTGCGCAGTTCGCCGCGCAGCCAGAGCACTTTGGGCGCCGGGGGCGGGCCACTGAATGCCTCCTGCAAATAGGCATCCGGCGACTGGTACACGTTGTCCGCAGCGGCCGACAGCGATACCAGCGCCAGAGCAATGGCTGACAAAGCGGCAATGCCCCGTTTAAAACGCATAGCCGACCCCGAGGTCGAAGCTGTCAAAATCACGACCTGCGGCAGCCGGCAGATCATGTGACCGGTCGCGGTAGTCAAATTTCACCACGACGTTATCGACCGGCCAGTAATTTACACCGACTTCCCACTGGTCGAACTGATCCTGAATACGGGCCGCTTCCACGTCTTCGTAACGCCCGTAGATACCGATAGCCGAGTTGCCCAGAGGCCACTTGTAGGCGGGCTCGATGTACCAGCCGGTCTGCTGATCCGCGCCGGCGGCTTCGATTGCATCGCCGTCAAAGTTCCACTGCGCCCACAATGCGCGAAGACCGAATCCGCCTTGGTTGTAGATTGCGTGAGCAGACAGCAGCCGGCCTTCATCCAGACCGTCATTCGACAACTGGCTTGCATCGTCCTGCAGATGTGCTGTTGCTGAGAGTTCCAGCCCCGGGACACCGGTGTATTTCAGGCGTGCCGTATAGGCGAGGGATTCGGCCATGGCCTCCGATACCTTTTGCCGGCCGCTGCGAACCCGAAACGCGCTGCTGCCCGAAGTCGGCATGGCGAGACCGGATGTCAACGCGAGGTCCCAGCTCAGACCGCTGGCATACCGTCCCCCCGTTGCCGCACCCGCTTCCCACCAGGTCGACGGAATGATAATGCTCTCGACATCGTTGCGCTCCACGCCGTAGAAGGTATTCGGCTCGTGTGTCTCGTTGAGAATACCGACAGGCAGCAGGAACAAGCCGCCCCGCACCTGATGCTGGTCGTTGAGGTCATACTCCAGATAGGCCTGTTCAAGTTCGACCTCGCCGTTCTTACCTTCGCCCGCAAGTGAGTGCTCGAGCTCAAGTTCGGTAGCCAGGCGCAGCCGGTCGTTAAACTGATGGTTTGCATACAAGACGAAACGATGCACATCAATTTCTTTCAGGTCATTAGCGGAGTCTTCGGCCTGCAGGTTGTTGTAGTGCACCTCACCGTACCCACCGATTTGCGTACGGTCCGCCCAGTTTGTTTTGTTGCCGTCACCATCAATGGTCTCGAGGTATTCACTGGTCGCTTCTACCTGTTGCGTCGTTGCGGCCAGTTTGTCGTTTGCAGTTTGGTTAGCGGCTTCAAGTTCGGCTATTCGGAGTTGTTGTGCCTGAACCATTTGCCAGAGCTCGTCGAGTGTCGGCGTTGTGTCGGCCGCCAACACGGGTGAGCCCAACAGCGCACAGGCGCCAATGAGGCTGAATCTGTTCATGGTGTTCCTTGCTTATTTAGATGACCGTTTCCGGCAGGGGTGCCGGACTTCGGGCAGGAATGATAATCATTCTCATTCGTATTGCAAGGGCTTTGTAATAATGATTAACAATCAGAGGGTTAGCTAGTCTGCGTTGAGTGGCTGGACCCAGCCGGACTCAATCAGGTAGCGGTGTATCAGCCGCGTGGGGCCGCTGAACTCAATATTGTGCAGGGTGACAGCGGCGCCATCACTGGTGTCACAACTGGCCGGCGGCGACACCCAGTCGTCGCCGAGCCCGACTGAGTCCAGGTGCGAGCGAAAGTTGCCGCATGACATCGGCTGTACGTAGACACGCACCGTGTCGCCGTAAAGCCGGCCGGTTGCTTCGAGCATGCCGCCGGCGGAATCTACATAGAACTGTTCTGACAACAGCATCGCGAATGTTGAGACGCCCATAACAAAGCGCACCGGGTGGCGGGAGTAACGGCGCAAATAATCCGTCAGCTTGTAACTTTGCCGCAGACTTGTCAGCAGCACCCATTCTTCCTGCGCGATGAGTTCGCGCAGATGTTGCAGGTGGCGGTCTTCGTCACTGCCCATCGTGGCATGCACGCTGCTGATGCTGAACTCAGTGATCTTGAGCGGTGGTTTTTCGAGATCTGGCACTTCGTTGCGTAATTGCTCTTCGGCGATCGCGAACTCCGCCGAGTCTATGACCGAGGAATACCGTGCCGAAGTGCGCTTGATGATAATCGGCCGTTTACGGGTGACACCGCTCGGCGCGAACTGGTTGCCGTTGCGGTCAAACAAAACAGCCTGTGCGAGACCGCCCCGGATCATCGCCATGCCCACGTGCGCCGGGTCTACCACGGAGTCGAATACCGGCCCCGACAGACTTGCTACGTCGACCTCAATGCGGCTTTCACCGATATTGTCACCCAGATTGTCCAGCCCCTTAACGGGCCCTTCAGTCGCCTTGAATGCGACATGAATCAGGTTCACGCCCAGTATGCCCATGGCTTCCTGCTGCGCGAGCGCGTCTTCATCCATCATGTTGACGTGCAGGACAATGGTATTCGGTTCGCCACCGGGCTCTGATTGAAAGCGCAAGCCCACCCAGCCGTGGCACTCGTTGTCGCCGGCAAAATTGCGGGCGGCCACCGTGTTGCAAAGCGCAAAAAAACGGGTCTCGTCACCGCGTGAATCGCTCAACCGCCGGATGAGCAGGGAGTATTCTTTGTCGAGCATGGCCTCGACACGTTCGCGCGACACGTAGCGATCGGCTTTGCCGTAGATCTCGTCGCTGACCAGCATGTCGTAGGCCGACATGGTCTTGGCAACAGTGCCTGCCGCACCGCCGACACGAAAATACCAACGGGCCACTTCCTGCGCTGCACCAATCTCGGCAAATGTGCCGTAGATATTGTCATCGAGGTTGATTGCCAGTGCTTTCTGGTGAGTATCGAGGGTTTCTTTCGCCATGACCTGAGGGTTCCGTCCCGCGCTGCGGTGTGGACGCAAATATACGGAATCCGGAGCGGTTGTTAAACTGATTTTCGATATTAGCCAAATTGGTTGGCTCATTAATGGAACTGCAGGCTCGCGAGCTTGCCTAATCAGATGAGTACGAACCTCGCCGGAGGGCAAATTATGATCAGGCAAATATTGGTGGTGATTGGTGTTTCGGCCGGTATAACAGCTGCGGGGTGTGCTGTTACTGAGCCGTATCCGTCGGTCACTGAACGCGGCTTGCCGCGTGTTGAAGATAAACGTCTCGATGCAGTCTACTGGCAGCCTGGTGTTGAGCTGTCGGGTTACAACAAAATCATCGTTGAGGCTGCCGAGGTTTCGTTTCGCGAAAACTGGCAGCGCGATCAGAATGCTGAACGACGTTCGCCGAATCGCTGGGTTAAGGATGACGACATGGCGCGCATTCGCGGAAACCTAGCTGAGCGCGTTAATGAGATTTTTGTTGCCGAACTGACCGAGAATGGTGGATTCGAGGTTGTCACGGAACCGGGGCCCGATGTGTTAAGGCTGACGCCGGAGGTGGTTGATCTCGATATTTACGCACCGGATCTGTTCGAGCCGAACAGCACGCGCTACTTCGTGGAGGAAGCCGGCCGGATGACGTTGCGGCTGGATCTGGAAGACGCAGCAACGGGCGAGCCGGTCGGGAGAATCATCGATACGCGCAGAGCTCGCAATTACACTGACCTGCGGCGTGCCAACAGCGTAACGAACCGTGTTGAGACCGACGCCATGTTGCGACGTTGGGCTTCGTTGCTGCGCGACGCGCTCACCGTTAATCCGTCATAGGCGCTGTTGCGGGGCCGGATTCATAGCCGGAGAAGACGGTCTCAAGCAGGTAGTCAACGCTGTGCTGAAGCAGCGGCACACCTGTGTCTGAGTTCAGCGTCTGCAGGTCGAGCACATGGCCACCATCGGCAACCTGCTGAAAATCGAAAATCAGTGGGGCTTCGGCGGCAAGCACCGCTGCTGACTGTGCCAGCTCAAAGTTGCTGTCCGCGGTGCCATGAATAATCAGCAACGGTGGGTCGGTGCCGGCCGGATCATCGAAGGGCGTGCCGCCCAGATACGCGCCGTTGGCGCCGAAGTGGCCTGAAACAGTAATCGCGGCGGCAATGTCCGGCCGTGCGATGCCGTGATCATCGAGCACATAAGTGCCGTTCAGGGCAACAACCCCGCCGGCTGAAATACCCCAGACACTGGTCCAGGGCGTGTACACATCATTGCGCATCTGCAGGAACTCAATTGCTGTCAGCGTGTCGTCGATGGCGGCTACAACGGTCCGGTTATACAAACTGATATCGCCGTTGCCGACGTGCTCGTACAGCGATTGCATTCGCGAGGAGGGCACCGGGTCATCGTCAACCAACCGGTAATTGATTGCGGCAACCAGCCATCCGCGCTGGGCATATTCAAGCGCGTAACCGACCAGATTCGCATTCTCTTTGCTGCCTCTGGTGAAGCCGCCACCGTGAATCATCAGTAGCAGCGGAAACTTCTTGTTCGGATTTGAGCTCCATTCATCGGGTCGGTAGAGATCGAGCGTCAGGTCTTGCCACTCGCCACCGCCGTTGATTTCGCCCTGACCATAAACAATGTCAGTCTCCGCAGTCACCGCATAGAACGGTGTGGGCCATGGCACGTAGAGTGTGGTGGCCGCAACGGTATCGCCGCTGTCACCGCCGCCGCCACAACCGGACAAAATGGCGGCAACAGCCAGCGATGCTGTCGGAAGCCGGCCGCGCATCATGTTTGTCGTCGGTTATTCATTGCCATGCAAAGCATAGCAATGAAGCTCATCCGGCAGGGTAAATTTAGCCGGTTGCTGCGTAATCGGGCACTCAAATGACAGCATCCAGGCAGTCAGTTGGAGGTCGACGCCATCGGTATTACCGGTGCCGTGCATTCGATCGCCCACAACGGGATGCCCGATGGCTGCGAGGTGACGGCGAATCTGATGCTTACGGCCGGTGTAGATACGCACGTCCACAAGCGAGCGACTTCCGTCTGTGGCGTGTTCGATGAGCCGGACATCGCTGCGCGCTGATTTGCCGTCAATTGGCGCATCAATGTTGGTGATTCCGCCGTCGTTATTATTATTGCTGTCAAAGCGGCCGTGCACCACGGCGCGGTAGTGCTTGATGACCGCGCGCTCCCGAAAGAGTTTTGCCAGCGATGCGGCGGTGGTTTTGCTGTGTGCAATCAGTATCAGGCCGTGGGTCGCGAGATCCAGACGATGCACGGTGTAGGAGGTTCGCTCCGGCTTGAGATGCTGCTCGGACCAGCGCATCACCGTGCAATGGTCGCCCCACTTGGAACCTTGTGACCGCATGCCGCGCGGTTTGTACCAAACGCTGTACTCGCCGCAATCCGCAACAAGACGAGCTGGGGGCGGCGTCTCAGCCAGCACTCGTTCATCGTAATAAAAGTGTATCTGATCGCCCGCCTGCAACACCCGAGTGGCACGACGCAAGCGCTGTGATTGGTTGCCGCGGGTTATCCAGACCGCACCCTTGTTCATGGCGGCTTTGACGGCGCTTCTGGACAGCCCGCTCTCTTTGCTCAGGAGCTCTGCTGCATTTTCGCCGTTGTCTGCGACTGTGACGTGAAATTCTGCGGGACTGATGGTCAGATCTCGTAAACAGTCTCGTGACGAACTCAGCGCGAGGCTTATTCCGGGCTGCTTGCCTCAGACAAAAACCCCTTCCAGTTCTCAATGTCGAGAATCTGTGGCGTGCGCTTACCGAATTCGTCGAGCACGCCGGGCGGCAGTGCGTCCAGCCCCGCAATCTTGCTGCCGTAACCGCGCACAACCGTGCCGCCGGGCTGCTCACCCATGTTCATCCACGGCATCCACATGGTTTTGTTTTGCAGTTGCGCGTGCACCGGTGCAGACGCCAGATCCGGATTCTGCATATCAGCGAGTTCTGCTGAATAGGTCATAAATGAATTCGTGTAATGAGTCTTCGTCGGATCAAAGAAGCTGGGGGACGACTCGATCGACTGCGTAGCCAGGAATACTCGTTCGCCGATCACCTCAAGTGGCAGCGGGTTGGGGTTGTAACCCATGACAACGTAGCCATCAGGCGAGTAGCCCCGCGGGACGGGGCCCAGCAGAAAATTCTGAATCGGGACCGGCGCGCCGGTCACCGGGTGCTTCACCGCATCAAGCGGCTCATAGCTGTCGATTTCCGTGTAATAGCCCGCCTCATATTTGGTCATTTGAAACTGGTTATCGCCGCGCGCTTCCCACCGGTCAATCAGCAAATTATTCATCGTATACAGTGGAACAAAATTGCCCTCACAGAGGTCTGCATAGATGTTGAGGCGGTAAAACGAGTACACCGTATCGCTCGCGAGTGTGCCGACCAGCTTTACGTGTGCGCGGAGCGCTTCAACCGGGTCCGCAAAATCAGGCGTGAACGAGCGCTGCGCGCTGGCTGCCGCGATGCCCGGTAAAGTGGCATAAAGAGATGCGCCGGCCGCTCCCAGCAGTAATTCTCGTCGATTGGATAGAATAAATTTGCTCATCCGGCGAGTCTCGCATACAGAATCCGGACTGTCTCGGCCGTCGCGTGTTCAGCCACGGCCGGAATTAGTGTAAAGTAGTATTTTGGTAACAATTTCAATAACAAACGAAACTCAGGTCGCCCGATATCACCATGAACAGCTTTGTTTTTTCTGCCCGGCTGCGAGTCGTTGCAGCGGCATTCATTCTGGCCGGCATCGTCTCTGTGCAGGCGTTTGCGCAAGCGCCTGTCTACCGCAATTTTGAGAGTCATCAGTTCCGGCCGCTGGCATTGAGCCCCTCGGGGTCGCGCTTATTTGTCACCAATACGCCTGACAACCGCGTAGAAATTTTCTCGGTCGAGGAAAAGAAACTCACGCATTTGGGCAGCGTGCGCGTGGGCATGGAGCCGGTCGCAGTGGCGGCCCGAACCGATAACGAGATCTGGGTTGTCAATCATTTGTCAGACTCGGTCAGCATTGTCGATATAGACGGCACAGTGGGCAGTGTGCGGCGCACGTTGCTGGTGGGTGATGAACCGCGCGATATCGTGTTCGCCGGCAGCGAAACCCAGAAGGCATATATCACCACGGCGCATCGCGGGCAAAACAGCCCCTACACCAGCGAAACCAATCCCGGTGAGTTGATAACGCCGGGCATCGGTCGCGCTGATGTCTGGGTGTTTGATGCCAAAGATCAGGGCGACAAACCAGGCGGGCAGCCGCTCGTCGTGGCGTCGTTGTTCGGTGACTCTCCCGGGCCGCTGACGGTTTCTGCCGACGGCTCGCGTGTCTATGTGGGTGTATTCAAGTCGGGCAACCAGACCACTATTATCGGCCGCGTGCTCGTGTGCGATGGTGGAGCGGACGTCGGTCCGTGCCAGCCGTTGCCGGATGGCCCGGTCTTGCCGGGCGGTTTGCCCGAGCCTAACGAGAGTGCTGACGGCACTCCGATGCCGGAGGCCGGCCTTATCGTGCGCTATGACGGTGAGGGCTGGAAAGATGAACTGGGCCGCGACTGGAGTGATGTGGTCGCTTTTGATCTGCCCGATCTCGACGTGTTTGAACTCGATGCGGATGCAGACGAGCTGGCGCAAATTCGCAGTTACCCGACAGTGGGCACCGTGCTCTATGCGATGGGTGTGAACCCGGTTAACGGCAAAGTGTACGTCGCCAACACCGAGGCGCGAAATGAAGTGCGATTCGAAGGAATACGCACGAAAGACCGCCCGTATACGACCGTGCAGGGGCACTTGCACGAGGCGCGGGTCACCGTGCTGGACCCTGCGGATGGCAGCGTATCGCCGCACCATCTCAATCCGCACATTGATTACAACCAGTTCCCGGTGCCGCAGTCAGTTCGGGATAAGTCGCTGTCGATGCCTGTCGGTATGGCATTTACCGGCGACGGAGAAACGGTGTTTATTGCAGCCAAGGGCTCTGACCGGGTGGCTGTGATTGACACAGAGTCGCTGGAAAAAGGCGACTATACACCCGACACAGACGAGCAGATTTATCTGCCGGGCGGAGGCCCCGCCGGTCTGGTGCTCGATGCTGACGGCAAGCGCCTGTTCGCACTGACCCGTTTCGACAACGCCGTCAATGTTGTCGATACGAAATCGCGGGAAGTTGTGCAGCGTATCGAAATGCCTTCACCGGAGCCGATGTCGGTGGTGGCGGGCCGCCCGTTGTTTTTTAACGCGTTCCTTACCTCAGGCAACGGTGAGTCATCGTGTGCGAGCTGTCACGTTGCGGGTGACAAAGATGAGTTGTCGTGGGATCTCGGCGACCCGTACGACAAAGTGCTCGATAACCCCGGCGAAGTGTTCGGCCCGCTTATGGGCGAGCCGGGTTTCCATCCGATGAAAGGACCGATGCTGACGCAAACCATGCGCGGCATCGACAACCACGGCGCACTGCACTGGCGCGGTGACAGGACCGCAGGCAATGATCCCGGCGGTGACCCGCTGGACGTTGCCGGCGCGCTGCGCAAGTTCAACCCCACCTTTGTGAATCTGATGGGGCGCGATGCGCAGCTGTCGTCGGCTCAGCTGGAGCAATTGGTGCAGTACAGTCTCAGTCTGGTGCCCCCGCCGAACCCGATCCGTCCGCTCGATAACTCGCTGACGCCCATGCAGGCCGAAGGTAAAGAGTTTTACATGAAGGCACCGAGCATTTTGGGCGGCGGTACCTGTGGTACGTGTCATGTCGTGGACGAGTCACGCGGTTGGTACGGTACTCGCGGCACGCTGACTAATATTATCGGCGGCCGACTGACTAAGGTTCCGCATCAGCGCAACATGTACGAGCGCGTGGGCATGTTCGGCCGCGCGCCTTCGACATCACTGCCGTTCAATGGTCAGCACATGGGGCCGCAAATCCGCGGTTACGGGTACACGCATGATGGCGGAGCCGACACGATGATGCGGTTCATGAGCTATCCGGTGTTCAAGTTTCCCGGCGGGCTCGCGCAGCTACGCGCCGTCGAACAATATATGTTCGCGTTTGAGAGTGATCTGAAGCCGGTGGTGGGGCAGCAGATCACGCTGACCCCCGACAACGTGGAGAAAGCGCGTGGCAGGGCCGGATTGCTCATCGACAGGGCCATGGCCGGTGATGCAGAGTTGATGGTGCATATGCTGGTGGGTGGTTTTGAGCGCAGCTTTCTGATGGATGCGAAAGGCAGCTTCAGCAGCGACACGCCGGGGCAAAAAGTGGCTGATATCAACGAACTCGCCACACTTGCCTTCCGCATGGGTGCGCCGTCAATGACGTTGACTGCGGTGCCGCCGGGTTCCGGGTTCCGCATCGCGGTCGATCGCGACGGTGACGGCAGGCGCGACCGTGCCGTCAGGCCAACGGAGTCGAATCGCCAGCAGTATGGGCCGCTGTTACCTAAGCAGTAACGGTGAAATCAATGCCTTGTTCGGCGGCAGAGTTGCCACCTATCCAGGCGCGGAATGCTCCGGTTTCAGTGCGTCGTTGCATGTCAGCGCCGTAAAAAGCCAGATCATCGGTGTGCAGTTGGAATGAGATGCGGCGGCGTTCGCCGGGACTCAGCCGCACGCGCCGGAAGCCCTTCAGCTCTCTCACAGGCCGGGTTACGGACCCAACCAGGTCACGGATGTAGAGCTGTACAATTTCGTCGGCTTCCCGGTCGCCCTCATTGGTGAGATCAGCGCTGATCTCGAACGTATCGCCCAGCGCTACAGTGTGCGTCGACACTTGTATGTCGGAATAGCTGAACCTTGTATACGACAATCCGTAGCCGAAACCGAACCGGGGCGTGCAGCCCGTGTCGAGGTGAAAGCTCGTGAAACCCGCTGATTCGAACTGGCCGAATTCGCTGATGCTGTCGATGTTGATCGGGCTGTCCGGTATTCCGGGCCGGCCGGTGTTTTTCTGCGCATAGTAGATCGGGACCTGGCCGACCGCCTTCGGCAGAGTAACCGGCAGCTTGCCTGACGGAGACTCGTTGCCGAACAGGAGATCGGCAATCGCCGGGCCGGCCATGGTGCCCGGGTGCCAGGCATAAAAAATTGCCGTGGCTTTATTCAGAACATTCTCAAGCACCAGGGGCCTGCCTGCCATAACAACGAGCACCACCGGCGTCGAGGTTGCCGCTACCGCATTCACCAGTGCTGCCTGATTACCGGGTAGCGTAATATCCGCCCGGCAATGCGCCTCGCCGCTGAGTATTGCCTCTTCACCGATGAACAGTACGGCGACATCAGCCTTTGCCGCGGCGGCCACCGCCGCAGCAAAGCCGTCTTCCGTGTGACTGCGGGTAGTCGCAACGCCTTGAGCGAAGTGCACCTCGACGCCACGATCGGCAAGCTGCTGTATCGCTTGCAAAGGTGTCTGACTCAGCGTCGGGTCGCCGTCAAATACCCACGTGCCCAATTGTTCCTGAGGTGCGTCAGCCAGCGGCCCGATCACCGCCACTGAACGAATGTTTTCGGCTGATAGTGGCAACACGCCGTTGTCATTCTTTAATAAAACGATACTTTCACGTGCTGCCTGATGCGCCAGCGCCAGCGCATCGCTTTCAGTGGCCTGCTGCCGGGCATGCGCACCTGTGTCGTCGAACAGGCCCAGCGCGAATTTGATGTGCAGGATGCGGCTGACCGCAGTGTCAATCGTGCGCTCGCTGACTTTGCCATCCGCGATCAGTGATTCGAGTTGATCGATGAAACTCGTGCTGGCCATTTCCATGTCCAGGCCGGCGTTGACGGCTCGCTCGGCAGATTCCCGGTCGTCGGCTGTGAAGCCATGGGTGGCAAGTTGTGTCACGGACTCCCAGTCGCTGACCACAAAACCGTCGAACGCCCATTCGTCTCGCAACACCTGATTCATCAGGAAGCCGTTGCCCGTGCAGGGAATACCGTTCAGGTCACTGAAGCCGGCCATGAAAGTAGCAATGCCGGCGTTCGCTGCTGCTTCAAACGGGGGCAGGTGCACGTTGCGCAGCTCATTCTCGGGAATGTTCGTGGTGTTGTAGTCGCGCCCGGCTTCCGTCGCACCGTAACCGGCATAATGTTTCGCGCAGGCAGCGATGGCACCGGGCTGCGCGAGATCGTCGCCCTGATAACCGGCAGTCATGGCGGTGCCGAGTACGCTGATCAGGTACGGATCTTCACCAAAGGTTTCCGCGATCCGTCCCCAGCGAGGGTCGCGCCCGATGTCGAGCATCGGTGCGAGCGCCCAGTTGATGCCGCAAGCCGTGGCTTCGTGCGCGGCGATCGCCGCCGCATCCTTCACAAGGCCGGGGTTCCAGGTGGCGGCCTGGCCCAGTGGAATCGGGAAGATGGTATTGAAGCCGTGAATGACATCACGACCGATCAGCAGTGGGATGCCGAGCCGGCTTTCCCGGAGCGCAATGCGTTGCAGTTCGTTGACGGTTGCCGGGTCGACCTCGTTAATGATCGAGCCCACGCGACCGGCGGCTATTGCATCGCGTAGTTGTTCCGGAATGCTGCCGGCTGCGCCATTGATCTGCGACATCTGGCCGATTTTTTCGGCCAGCGTCATCCGCCCCAACAGGCCGGCGATGCGCTCGTCTATGTCAGATTCGTTTTGCTCAGTGGCAGGATGCATTGCAGTCAGACGTAAAGGTATCAAGCGCCTCAAACGTCTGGCCGGAGGTCAGGTCGCCAACCAGCGTACCTTCGCTATCGCTGCACGAGAAACCAGTGTCGCTTATCACAAACCGGAAACGGGCGTCATCCAGACCGTCGGCATCGACATCGACGTTGTACTCCTGCGAGTGACCGGCGGAAACATTACCGCCCGCCGGGCCGAACTGCAGGGTGTTGACGTCGATCAGGTCGGTGTCGAGGTCTTCCGCGTCACCGACCAGCGTGCTTGCGCCGAACACAACCACTTCCACCACATCATCAAGATTTGCGGGTGACGATGCACTGCCGTCGTGATGCGGATGCAGCACACTGTTTTCAATATCGATGACGGCCGCAATCTTGTCGATGAATTCCCAGTAGTCAGTGCGGAACGTTGCGTTCGCTGTGGTATTGCTGACGACCGACATCACGACGTTATCGAGCGAGCCGTTGCCGCCCTGACTGACGGGAGTCGTGTCCAGTACGCCGTTGCCGCCGTACAGATATGACGTGTCGAGCGTGAACGCCGTCAAGGGAATCTCGATCTGCTGCCAGCCGCCGCCACTGACGGCGCACGGACCCGACGCGCTGATATGACAGACGTACTGGAACTCATCGTCGTCGGCGGGGTTGATCGCGCCGTCGCCGTTGTCGTCATCCTGCAAATTTATTTCGAGATTGTAATCCTGGCCTGCGTCAGGGTTGATCCAGAAGCTGAAGTGCGTCGAGTCGCTGACGTCGGTGGGATTGTTCCGGCCAAAGCCGCCATAAAAACCGGCATTGCCCAGTGAATTCCAGATCGCCCACATCGATGCTGAGCCGCCGTCATTAGGCGGCACATCGGCGAAGTTGGCGCCGATCCCGCCGGCACCTTCAGTGCCCTGATACGTGAACCAGCCATTGCCGGCAGGGTTGCCGTGCTCCATGTCATCGAACAGGATGTTCGATGACGCGGGGGCACCGCCTTCCTGATACACGCGGACGTAGTCGATCACGTATTCCTGCGGGAATGAAGTGGATCCGTTCGGGTTGCCCGGCCAGTCGCCACCAACGGCGAGGTTCAGCAGCATGTGGAAGTCCACATCGAATGGTGCGGGGTATGACCCGTTCGTTGAGTACCAGCTCGTGCGGGTGGAGTAGAGCTGACCATCAACGAACCAGCGAATGATGCCGTCTTGCCATTCGATCGCATAAGTGTGCCAGTCAGTCCCGGTGCCCGGCGCGACATTCGTGCTGGAGCCGGAATACTGGTTGCCCGGCCATTCGCCGCCATAGTGAATGGTGCCGTGAATGGTGTCCGGCTGCGAACCGATCATTTCCATGATGTCGATTTCGCCGCTGGCCGCCCAGCCGCCGTACGGTGAATTTGTCGGCAGCATCCAGAAAGCGGGCCACATTCCCTGACCGGTAGGTAGTTTCGCGCGCATCTCCATGCGCCCGTATTTGAAGTCGCCTTTGTTCAGTGTACGCAGACGCGCTGAGGTGTACTGGTAACCGGCAAAGGTTTCCTGTTTGGCGGTGATGGTGAGTTCGCCATTGGCAACGGTCGCATTCTGTTGCCGGTAGTACTGCAGTTCGTTATTGCCCCAGCCTGGGATTCCGTAGGATCCGCCATTGCCGATCATGAATTCCCATTTCGTCTGATCGACAGAGGTGCCGTCGAATTCATCAGACCAGACCAGTGAGCAGTTCGTAATGTATACGCACTGCGCAAACACCGGCCCTGCGAACACGAGGCCGGCTACAAGAATCAAAAACTGCTGTGCAATTTTGCGAATCACGGTGACTACCATTCCTGTGCAGCAACATGCGTCCCATACCGCATGCAGCTGAATCAAAAAGTGCCGCGTTCCCGCGTTGCCTGTGTTCGCAACCGCAGCGTCAGAATTTGGAGTGATTATAGCACAGCTGACAACGCTGTCATGGCGCTGAAGTCGCAGTTTCAGCGGGACATAATCCGGGGCTGCCGGTCAGCCTCGCCGCCGGCCGGTGCCTATGCCGCGCCGCGGCGAGCTTCGAGCTGCATGCGCACCTGGTGGGCTTTTTCCTCAGTCACGGAGAAGCTGGCGATCAGCAAGATCGCGATCACGGAGGCCGCGGCCGGGATAAACGCGTCGAATACCCGCATCAGATAAATCGTGCGTTCGGTCTGATCACCCCCGAGGGCCACGTCGAAACCGGTCGCATTCAGCAAATAGCCACCCGCCGCGAGCGCGGCTGCCATGCCAAGTTTGACGACCCACCAGAATATCGAGCCGTACATCCCTTCGCGCCGCTCGCCGGTTTCGAGTTCGTCCATGTCGACCACGTCCGCGACCATCGACGGCATCAGTGTGAACAGTGCGCCGAGGCCGAATGCCATAAGCGGTGCCGGAATGAGCACTAGCCACGGGTTATCCGGGTTGTAGCAAAACCACTTCAGCACGTAGCCCAGTACCGAGACTCCGGTCGCGATAAAGAACGTCCGGCGTTTGCCGATCTTGGTCGACAACCAGGTCACAAACACGATGATGAAGAGAGTGGAAAACGCACCGAGCAGGCCAGAGTGGCCCACAAATTCTGCACCGGCGGCGGTGTCGCCGCCGAAGACGTAATAAATGATGACGTACGACTGGAAGGCCGCAATCATCATGAAGCCGTTAAATACCAGAAAGGTTGCCGCACACAGTTTAAGAAACGGCGTAAAGCGGATGGTGATCAAAAAGCCCCGGAAAAAGTCAAACATGTTGCGCACAACAACGTTGCCGGCCGGCTTGTCAGCACCCGCTGTGTCGTCCGCAGGCGTGTTGTCCTGAAAGCGCTCGCGCAAAAATATGGCCGGCATGATACCGACCACAATCACGACGGCAGCGATCAGAATCGACAGGCCTGCCGCGCCTTCCACCATGTTGGGAAACCACTCTTCGCTGGTCATAATTGCCAGGAAGTAGGGCGCGATCATATAGGGAATCTGCCCGATAAAATTCTGCGTGCCCATCAGGCGCGTGCGTTCATGGTAGTCGGGGGTCAGTTCATAACCGAGCGCAACCCACGGTGTCGCGAACATGGTGTAAGCGAGATAAAAGAAGAACGAGCCGATCAGAAAAAACCAGAAGTAGTAGCTCTCGGTTCTGCCTTCGGGCAGTTGCCACAGCAGCGCGAAAACGATACCGACAGCAATGGCGCCGGCAAAAATGTAGGGGCGTCTGCGCCCCCACCGCGTGCGCGTCTGATCGGAGATGTAGCCCATCAATGGATCAGTCAGGGCGTCCGTCAGTCGCGGAAGTGCTGCCAGCAGCCCGACCAGCGCCGGATTCATGCCGAGGCCCAGATTGAGCACAATAATCATGCCGCCGATCGCGGCGGCCAGCAGGTTGTTGACGAATGCGCCGCAGCCGTAAACAAGCTTCAGCCTAAACGGAATGCGATCTTCAGGCGCGGTTTCGTAGTGGGTTGCTGTACTCATTTTTTTATTCTCTGCGATGGGCTGATTCAGTGCAGCTGATTTTGCGCGGCGGCGATACAGCGCGATCATCGTCCTTTAAATTGACAACGCTGTCAAACTTTGTAACCTCAGGCGGCTGCACCAAGAACTCTATGAACCCTATACGGTTTCGCGGCCGTGTATCACGCTGCAAAGACTTACTTCATCCGACGCCCGGCACCCGCAACATGGCAATTGCACGGCACTAATTCGATGACTGACATCGCGCAGAACACAGACCAGAGCAACAGCGGTTGGTACATGCTCAGAATTTCCCTGATCATCGCGCTCGGCGGTTTTCTGATGGGTTTCGATGCGTCGGTTATTTCGGGTGTTGTCGGATTTATCGAAACTGAGTTCAGCCTGTCCAAGATTGAACTCGGCTGGGCGGTTGCTTCGCTTACGCTGACGGCGACACTTGCCATGATGACGGCCGGGCCGCTGAGTGACCGGATCGGTCGACGCAAGGTGCTGATGATTGCGGCAGCGCTGTTCGCGGTGTCAGCCATCGCGTCCGCCGTCGCGCCTGACTTTTTGACTTTATTAGTCGCCCGCATGATCGGCGGGCTGGGTGTGGGCGCAGCACTCATCATCGCGCCGATGTTTATTGCCGAGATGGCGCCTGCGGATTCGCGAGGGCGATTAGTCTCCCTGAATCAGCTCAACATTGTTGTGGGTATATCGGCTGCGTTTTTCAGTAACTACTTGATACTGCAACTTGGGCAGTCAGAGCTGGCGTTTGCTGAAGCACTGCGACTCGGTGAATGGGGCTGGCGCTGGATGCTGGGCGTCGAAGCCATACCGGCGATCATATATCTGGTTGCCATGCTGACAGTGCCGGAGAGTCCGCGCTGGCTGGCGATGCGCGGCCGCGACGAGCAGGCACTGAACGTATTCACAGACGTTTATGGCGCCGCACAGGCTCGCAGGCAACTCGCCGTCGTGCATGAGAGCCTGCAGGCGGACACCGGCGCGCGCAAGGTGAGTGTTAAAGAGTTGTTTGCTCCGGCCATGAAGCTTGTGATGACCGTGGGCATCGCCGTTGCAGTACTGCAGCAGATTACAGGCATTAATGCCGTCTTCTTTTACGCGCCGATGATTTTCGAACAATCCGGGATTGGCACGGATGCAGCATTCATGCAGGCGGTGCTCGTCGGTATCGTCAACTTGGGCTTCACAGTGCTCGCGATTTTGTTGATCGACCGGATCGGGCGGCGGCCGTTGTTAATAGTCGGATTGGCGGGTATCGCGGTGTGTATGTTGACGCTGGCCTACGGTTTCGGCGCCGGCAATTACACGCTGACCGGGGTCGCCATCGACGCACTGCCGGCGGATATTGATCGCGCTGCCCTGATTCCGTTGACTGATGTCGTTTTTGCCAACAACGTGGAATTTGAACGGGCATTGTCGGCAGCAATCGGCGTTGATGTGTTTCAGCAGTATCAGTCTGCGCTGGTCAGTGCAGCCGCAGACCTGAACCCGGTGCTGATATTGGCGGGTATTCTGGGGTTCGTCGCATGCTTCGCGATGTCGCTGGGCCCGGTCATGTGGGTGCTGTTCTCTGAATTATTTCCCAATCGCCTGCGCGGGCTGGCAATCTCGTTTGCGGGGCTGGTTAATTCGGCGGTGAGCTTTACGGTGCAGCTGGTGTTTCCCTGGGAGCTGGCTAATCTGGGTAACGCTGTCACGTTTTTAATGTTCGGTATATTTGCCGTCGTGGGTCTTGTGTTTGTGGTGATGAAAGTCCCGGAGACACGAGGTCGTTCACTGGAAGAGATCGAGCAGTTGCTCGTGAGAGTCTGATAATGAAACTTATAAAAGGAATCGCTGTTATCGCTATGTCTATTGCCTCTGGATCGATGGTCTCGGCGCATACTCATTCGTCCGGTGCGACGGAGGGGGCGGAGTTTGTATCGCAGTCGCCCGATGCGCTTATTGCCGAGCAGGTTATGGCTGTTGCCTACTCCGGGTTTCGGGAGGGTCAGTATCCTGATCGGGGAGACGGGGCCGTTAATCCGAGTGCGGCAGAGATACTCGAAGACCTCGAAATACTGGCTGCACATGGCTTTGGCCTCATCCGTTTGTACGATGCTGAGGACAATTCGCGTCTTACGCTCGAACTGATCAGGCAGCACAATCTGCCCATCAAAGTCCTGCTCGGCGCCTGGTTATCGGCAGAGCTCAGTAATCATGAAGGCTGCGCCTGGCTGGATGAACCCATACCCGACGAAATTCTTGCGGCCAATGTGCTGAAAAATGCGGCCGAAGTGCAGCGAGCGATAACGTTGGCGCGGGAATTTGACGAAGTCGTGATCGGAGTTAACGTGGGCAACGAAGCGCTCGTTGACTGGAACGATCACATGGTGCCGGTAAAAAAAGTGATCGACTATGTGCGTCGTGTTAAAGCGGCGATAGACCAGCCCGTCACGGTTGCGGAGAACTACGTATGGTGGCGTGAAGACGGTGCTGAGCTTGCCGCGGAAGTCGATTACATCGGCGTGCACACCTACCCGGTCTGGGAAGAGCGCTCAATTGACGACGGTCTCTCTTATACGATCGACAACCTGAAGAGCGTGCAGGCGGCACTCCCGGATAAACCCATCGCAATTCTTGAAGCCGGTTGGGCAACGACGGCTATTGAGTTCGGTGACCGCGCCGGTGAGGCCCAGCAAACCCGGTATTACACGGAGCTGGAAAACTGGGCGAGTGAAAACAACATGACGGTGTTTTTCTTTGAGGCGTTTGATGAGCCCTGGAAGGGTGACCCTAATCAGCCGCTGGGTGCAGAAAAGCACTGGGGCTTGTTCTTTGTTGATCGCACGCCCAAGCAGGTGGTCAGCGTGATCCGGCAATAATTGACAACGCTGTCATATGTTGTAATTATGGTGACTGGGAGAAGGCTACACTGGGGATACGTGGACATCGCGCGTGTGCCCGCAGGTCATCTGCGGAACCCGCGGATGAGGAAAGAGGTGTAGGATTTCAGCTCGTAACTGCCAAACGGGCGCAGTGTGAACCTCGCAGAGGTCGGCTGCGTGTTACTAATTAATAACAAGCAGTAACAACAATATGTATTTGAAAACACCGATGCGTTTCTGTCGCGTGCTCGTCGCTATGGTTCCTATGCTCGTTCTGGCGAGCTGTGGTGAAGGTGACGGTAAAGCGGGAATTCCTGCCACTACCCAGACAGGCGTGCTGTTAGACGCGCCCGTTTCAGGTGTGTTTTTTGAAAGCAGAGACGGCGTGTCGGGTCTCACCGACAATGCCGGCCAATTCGATTACCTGCGCGGCGATCGGGTTAGATTCTGGATCGGTGACATCGAGCTGGGTTCTGCATTCGGCGCTCCGTTCATTACGCCCGTCGAATTGACAGGCAGTGCCGATCCTTCTGCGCAGGCTGTAGTCAATCAGCTGATCTTCCTGCAGAGTATCGATGAAGACGAAAACCTGGCGAACGGCATTTCGGTCAGTGCAAGTGCTCGCTCCGCTGCGGCCGGTCAGACACTTGATTTTGAGTCTGCGACGTTCCTTGACGATTTGGATGACGTAGTGGCCGCGATTGCGCCCGGCAACATCATCGTTTCGGATATCGATGCGCTGGCGCATTTTTATCAGAGTTACGCAGCGGTCGGTTGTTCCGATACGCTGAATTTCCAGTTCCCCGGCTTCCCTGCCTGCGGTACTGAATTTGAGCTGATCTTCGCTGACGAATTCAGCGGGCCTAACGGCAGTCAGCCTGATCCGTCGATCTGGAACTACGACCGCGGCTACGGTCCGAACAACTTCGGGTGGGGCAACAACGAGTGGCAGCTGTACACCGACTCCCCTGATAACGTGCGCATTGAAGACGGTAATCTTGTCATCACAGCACTATGCCCCCAGGCTCCCTGCGGTGTCCGCGATGGCTCCATCACTTCGGCGCGCCTTACCACGAATGACAATTTCGAATTCCGCTACGGCAAGATCGTGGCGCGGATACGCCCGCCGACAGGGCAGGGTACCTGGCCGGCATTCTGGGCGCTTGGCGCAAATTTTGTGGGTGGCTCAAGTATCCCGAATCAGCAGTGGCCCCGTGTCGGCGAAATCGATTTTATGGAGGTGTTCAACAACACCTACAACTCGCCGGCGCAGGCCAATATAGCGCGTCGCAGCGCGACCAGCGCGATGCACTGGTGCGACGAGCGACTCGCGCCCGATCCGAACTCGAATTGTTTTGTTCAGGGCGGGCGTCTGTTTGTCAGTGACGCGCTGGTCCTCGATGACCCGCTTGATCAGGATTTCCAGATCTGGGAGGCGAACTGGACGGAAGACGAAGTGACCGTGGCGATTAACGGCACGGAGTACTTCCAGCTGGACATCGATCCGTCCACCATGGAGGAGTTCCGCCGGGAGTTCTTCCTGCTGCTTAACGTGGCCGTTGGCGGCACGCTCGGTAGCGGCCAGGCGCCCCCGCAGGGCGACGAGACCTTCCCGCAGACGATGCTGGTCGACTACGTGCGGGTGTTCCAGGAGGCTGATGACGGGCCCGATGATCCTCCTGCAGACCCGCCTGTGCTGACCCTCGTGTCGATATTCTCCAATAATGCTGATCCCACGCAGGCGACCGCCGGCGACACCGTAACTATTGCGATAATCGCCGACCGGCCGCTGATCGCGCCGAGCGTCACTATTGGAGGTCAGGGGGCAACGGGAATTAGCGGTGGCGGCACGGTCTGGCAGATCAGTCGTACGCTGGATGGCAGCGAGCCTGCCGGTGAACTCGCCTTCACGATCGACTTCTCGGATCTGGATCAGGTTGCCGGCGAGCAGGTGACTGCGACGACGAATGGCTCTTCCATCAACGTTATTGTGCCGTAGACGTCGACAACACCGGCCCGTAATGCATCGGGCCGCATTAATTTTTTGCGAAGAATTAAAAGAGACAACGATATGTCGGATGTAAGTTTCTTCAAGGGTGTCAGAAATGTATGCGCAATGCTGCTGGTGAGCATGGTTCTGGCCAGCCAGGCAGTCGCCGGAGACGTGGTTGAGGCTGTAAAGGGTGAAGACGGCTGGACGCTGCAGGTCAACGGCAACGACTTTTTCATCAAGGGCATGGTCTGGGGTTACACGCCGCGCAACGAGAATTACAACTACAATCTCTGGGGCCAGTCGGACGAGTTCGTCAAGAGCGTGCTCGATTACGAATTCGGTCTGATGAGTGCGGCCGGCGTTAACGCGATCCGCAGCTTCAACATTATGCCTCCCAAGTGGGTGACCTACGTCTACCGCGAGTACGGCATCATGACCGTCATCAACCCGCTGATGGGTCGCTACGGTTACATGGTTGATGGCAAGTGGATTGAATTTACGGATTACTCCGACCCGCGTACCCGCGAGGTACTGAAACGCGACTCGCTGGCCTTCGTTGAGCAGTACAAAGATGTGGACGGCGTGCTGATGTTTGCCTTCGGCAACGAGAGCAACTACGGCCTGTCGTGGAAGAGCTTCGAAATCGAGAATCTGCCGGTTGGTGAGCAGAACACCGCTAAAGCCCGTTTCCTCTACAGCCTCTTTCAGGAGGTGATGGAAGAGGGTAAGAAAATCGACCCGAATCACCCGTTTACTTTTGTTAACGGTGACCTGCAGTACATCGATCTGATCCAGGAGATCAATACCGATCTCGACCTGCTGGGCGTCAATGCCTATCGCGGTAACAGCTTTACGTCGCTCTGGAGTGAAGTTGAGAAAAAGCTGGATGTGCCGGTGGTGTTCTTCGAGTTCGGGAGTGATGCGTTCAACGCGCGTACCTTTGAAGAAGACCAGGTGAATCAGGCACTGATTCTTAAAGACCAGTGGCAGGAGATGTACCAGAAGGCAGCCGGTAACGGTGAAGAAGGTAACGCCATCGGCGCGTTTGTTTTCGAGTGGCGCGACGAATGGTGGAAATACCTGCAGGAAGAAAACCTCGACATCCATGACACCAACGCATCATGGGCAAACGGCGGCTACCCGCACGACTTTGTCGACGGGCAGAACAACATGAATGAGGAGTGGTGGGGCATCACCGCTCTGGGCACGGCAAATTCGGACGGCATTTATGAAGCCCGACCGCGTATGGCGTACGACATGCTGGCCGAAGTTTTCAGTATGGACCCCTACACCATGAAGAAGTCGGCCTTCAATGAAGGGTTCGCCAACATTAATATGGACATGTTTGAGCTTAAGTCCGAGGTTCGCAAGCTGAAGGCTGATGCCAAAGAGAAGAAAAAGCTGGAACTGACAGGCGGTAGCCTCAAATTTGAATTCGCGTTGAAAGGTGATGAGTACCTGATTGATCAGAATGGTGATGACGGCGACACGTTCACCGACGGCCAGATGGCGTTTATTGATTTCGCCTTTGCACCGACCAAGGAGATCGAGGGTCAGTTCACGATCAACGTGCTCGCCAATGTTCCGGACCTGGAGCCGCTGGAAATCCAGTATGGCCGGCGCGGGGCTCCGTTGCCTGTCCAGTCGATCGGGACACTGCCGGGCACCGATATAGAAATTGACCAGATTGTAGAGCTTGAGGATCAGGAGCGGATCGAGATTTATGACTTCGGCGCCACGTATGCCGGTCAGTACGTGGATATCGAGGCCTTCTATCACACGCCGCGGTATCACTGGAAGTACGAAGGTGACTTCTATGGCCTGATCCGCGAAGCCACCGATATTGAGGGCGAAGATATCTGGAATGCCAAGGCGCCGGAGGGTATCGAGTTCGCCAGCAAGGGTGCAACGGAAGAAGAGGGGCTCAAGTTTGTTATTGGCCCAGAGATTTACTGGGGTGCAAACCCGCAGGCGGTCGTTAAATACAGTTCGTACATGAATAAGACCCTGCCGATGCTGGGCGAGGGGCTGCTCGGCAACACGCAGTACACCGTGATGTTCCAGGAAGAATTCTCCCGGCAGGGCGAAGGTTCCGGCGGTACAGCTGCAACGGTGCGTGAGTCGCGCAGGGGTACGATTTATACCAAGACGACTTTTACCGGCGAAATGAATCTGGAACTCGGCGCCATCATGTCGAGCCCCGAAAAAAGGGGTGACGTATACGATCGCTATGATGAGGATTCGGGCAGAATTATTCGCCAGAAAATTGATTACAGAGATACGCTCGGATTCAGGGCCAAATTTAACTTTCCTCTGTTTGGCTCGCTGGCCTATCTGGCAACGAACTATGCGGGCCTGGTGGCCGATGGTGGTGCGCAGCTTAAAGAGTTTGGCACGCGACTGCCGTATTCGGATCTGGGCAACAAGCGGGTTTACGAGGCCGGCGCGTTGATACCCACTGGCAACTGGTGGATCTTCCCGCGTTATATGAAGCGTACCAACCTGGTGGATGCGAATCCTCAGATCGACCCGAGCACGTCAGGCGGCATGCTGATGCCGGGGATCACCCCGCGTGATCGTGACAGCGACCCGTTCGCAGTGCTCGGTAACCGCGAGGCCGAGGCTGTCGAATTGTTCCTGACTTACGATCCGACAGGCGCGACGCCGTTCTACCAGTGGGATAACGACTGGCGTGAAGATTCCAGAGTGGCGTGGAATCTGGGTTTGAACTACACCAAGTACACCACGCCGACAGACTCCTACCAGTTCTTCTTCGAGCCAACGGGCAGCAACCCGGCGTTTGGTGTGGGCCTGCCGGAGGAAGATGTCTGGGAGATCAGCAACCGGACGGTGTGGAATCCGAATACAAGCGTCCGTGTCATCACGAACCTGATGCGTGGCTTCCAGCAGTCGACGGGTGATCCGAACGGCGGCACGCGTAAGTTCTGGGAATTCGGCGGCAAGGTGGTCTACAAGAACAGGCATATCCTGTCGGGCTACTACAAGAAAGACGCCTTCGGTCCGTATGACTTCCAGCAGCAGTTCAATATCACCTTCCCGACGCAGATCAAGCTGGACTATCGGTTTCTGCTAGACAAGTCGAAGTCCGAGGGGAATTCGTCGCAGATTGGTATTCGCGGGTTGTGGCGCTCGCTGGACGAAAACTCCGGATTCGATACGTTCGAGACCGAGGACAATGACTATCAGTTCCAGGTAGTCGCGTATTACATACTCAATTTCGGCGGCACCAACCCGCCGGAGCCGAGGAACTAAGATCATGGCGACACGAAACACACAACAACGAAAAAACTTCGCAGCAATCGGCATTGCATTGCTGACAGCAATCGCGATCAGCGGCTGTGGCGGGCCCGAGTCTGATGAAGGCGTTAATGTCACCGTGGTTGAGCTGCCCACGGACACTATTCTCAATCTCGCCTGCGTGGACGTCGGCATCAATGCAGAGACCTGCATTCTGGATGACCCGGAAAATCCGTTCCGCTTTGTGGCGACGCCGGAGTTTAACGTCAATGACGAAGATGCGCTGACCAAGTTCGAATTGTTTGCCAATCTTCCGGGCGACGAGACAGGGGCGAAGGCCGCTTTTTATCTGTGGGCGACCGCTCAGGCGCGCTTCCCTTCCGGCGAAAACCAGTACTACACGGCGCTGTCATTGCACAGGCTCTGGGATGCGGAAGGCGATCCGATTGTTCGGGATCAGGCGCTCAGGGCTTACCGTTCGGTGCTTGAGAATTACTTTGGCTCGGTAACCTTTTTCGTGTTCTTTGACGGTGCACCGCCGATTTCGTTTCCGCTCAATGAGCTGACAGCAGACAAGATCGTGTTTTCGGAGATCACCGCCGGCCTTGCCAGTCTGGTTGACGGCGATACGCTG
>JABDLC010000086.1 GCA_013001905.1 Gammaproteobacteria bacterium
GGCAGGTGCGACAGGAAGTTCTGCAGGAAGTGCTGCAGTCCAGCTACGCCGAAGCCGTCACGCAGGAAAAGCTGCAGCCTGCCGGCAGCCCGAACATCGAGCCGGAAACCATAGAAGAAGGGAAGGACCTGACCTACGTTGCCGTGGTGGAGGTATACCCGGACGTCGAAATCAAAGGCCTCGACAAGATCAAAGTGAAGCAGCCGACCGTGGAAATCGGTGACGCGGACATCGATGAAATGATTGACAACCTGCGTAAACAACGGTCTGACTGGGCCGCTGTGGACCGCAAAGCTGGCGACGGCGACCGCGTGAAACTGGATTTTGCCGGCACGCTGAACGGCGAGGCCTTTGAGGGCGGCAGTGCGGAAGATTTTGAGTTCGTGATCGGCGAAGGGCAGATGCTGGAGGACTTTGAAAAAGGTGTGAAGGGTCTGAAAACCGGTGACGAGAAAACCATCAAGGTGAAATTCCCGAAGGACTACCACTCAACCGAACTCGCCGGTGAGAAGGCGGAGTTCGCGCTCACTATTAAAGAAGTGGCGGAAAGCGTCCTGCCGGAAATCGACGAGGAGTTTGTCAAGAGCTACGGCATCGAGAGCGGCTCTGCAGACGACTTGCGAGCTGACATTATCAAGAACATGGAACGTGAACTTGATGCCAAATCTAAGGGTGAGATCAAGCGTCAGGTGATGGAAGGCCTGGCGGAGCAAAACCCGATCGAAGTACCGGGCGTGCTGGTGCATCAGGAAGCCCATTCCATGCAGCATCAGGCTATGGAGCGCATGGGTATCAAGGATCACGACCAGGCGCCGCCGGAGGAGACCTTCATGGAGCCGGCGGAGAAGCGGGTCCGTTTGGGCCTGCTGCTGCAGGAGGTTATCGCCGATAATAAGATCGAAGTTGATCGCGACCGGGTCACAGCCAAGGTCGACGAGTTGGTTGCACCCTACGACCAGCCTGACGAGATTCGCAATATGTACCTGCAAAATCCGCAGTTCCTCGGCCAGGTTGAGAACGTCGTGCTGGAGGAGCAGGTGGTAGAATTTTTACAGGCGCAGGCCAAAGTGTCTTCGCAGAAGATGGCCTTTAAGGAACTCATGGAGCTGTAATGATGGAAGAACGTGCGCTGAATCTGATCCCGATGGTGGTGGAGCAAACCTCCCGCGGGGAACGCTCCTACGATATTTACTCGCGGCTGCTGAAAGAGCGCGTGGTGTTTCTGGTCGGGCCGGTGGAGGATCAGGTTGCGAACGTCATCGTGGCGCAGCTGCTGTTCCTCGAGTCTGAGAACCCGGACAAGGACATCCACCTGTATATCAATTCGCCGGGCGGCGCCGTGAGCGCAGGCCTGTCGATATACGACACGATGCAGTTCATAAAGCCCGAGGTGAGCACGATTTGCATAGGCCAGGCGGCGAGCATGGGCGCGTTTCTGCTGGCGGGCGGTGAGAATGGCAAACGTTTTGCACTGCCGCATTCGCGCATGATGATTCACCAGCCGCTGGCCGGTTTTCAGGGTCAGGCTTCGGATATCGACATCCACGCGCGTGAGATTCTCAAGACCAAGGCACGTTTGAACGAATTGCTGGCACACCACACGGGTCAACCCATTGATCGCATTGACAATGACACTGACCGTGACTATTTCATGTCCGGGCCCGAAGCGGTCGAATACGGCCTGATCGACAGCGTTCTGGAGCAGCGGGCAGGCTCTGACGCCGACGATAGCGGCTCAGACTAAGGCACAGAGCGGTTTTCCGGCCCGCGGCGCGTTTTTGCACCGCCGGCGGGTGCCGTGCTATATAGAACTCAGCCAATTTACGGGTTATTGGCTGTATCGCGGGCCGGCTGTGCCGGTCACAGAGGTAAAAGATGTCTGACGAAACGCGAGGCAGGGGAGAAGAAGGCAAGCTCCTGTACTGCTCTTTCTGCGGTAAGAGCCAGCATGAAGTGCGCAAACTCATTGCTGGCCCATCAGTGTTCATTTGTGATGAGTGCGTTGAACTGTGCAACGACATCATTCGTGAAGAACTGGACGACCGCTCCGAACAGGGTGGCTCAAAGCTGCCCATCCCAAAAGAAATCAAGGATGTCCTTGATCAGTACGTCATTGGCCAGCAACAGGCCAAGAAAGTGCTGTCGGTCGCCGTCTACAATCATTACAAACGGCTCGAAACCCGCGCGTCCGATAAAGCGGACATCGAGCTGGCCAAGAGCAACATTCTGCTGATCGGCCCCACCGGCTGCGGCAAGACTTTGCTGGCGGAGACGCTGGCAAGGCTGCTGAACGTGCCGTTCACCATTGCCGACGCCACCACGCTGACCGAAGCGGGTTACGTCGGCGAAGACGTCGAAAACATTATCCAGAAGCTGCTGCAGAAGTGTGACTACGACGTCGACAAAGCGCAGACCGGTATTGTGTATATCGATGAGATCGACAAGATCTCACGTAAGTCGGACAACCCGTCGATTACACGCGACGTGTCAGGCGAGGGTGTGCAGCAGGCGCTGCTCAAGCTGATCGAGGGCACGATTGCCTCGGTGCCGCCTCAGGGCGGGCGCAAGCATCCGCAACAGGAATTCCTGCAGGTCGACACGGGCAATATCCTGTTTATTGTTGGCGGCGCGTTTGCCGGCCTCGAGAAGATCATTCAGAGCCGTTCCGAAAAAGTCGGTATCGGTTTTGTGGCAGAGATCAAAAAGGCTGACGAGGATGTCAGCGTCGGCGAGCTGTTTGCCGATGTCGAGCCTGAAGATCTGATCCGCTTTGGCCTGATCCCTGAGTTCGTCGGTCGTTTGCCCGTGGTGGCGACGCTGAGCGAGCTGGATGAGGATGCGCTGGTCACGATTCTGGTCGAGCCCAAGAATGCGCTCACCAAGCAGTACCAAAAGCTTTTCGAAATGGAGGGAGTGGAACTGGAATTCCGCGAAGACGCCCTCCGTGCAATTGCAAAACGCGCGATGGAACGCAAGACGGGTGCCCGTGGTCTGCGCACAATCCTTGAAAGTGTGCTTTTAGACACCATGTATGACCTGCCGAGTATGGCCAACGCGACGAAGGTGGTTGTTGACGAAGGTGTCGTCAACGGTGAAACCAAGCCTTACGTGATTTATGAGTCAGACGATGCGCAGGTAACCCAGGCCGAAGGCGAGGAAAAACCCCGTCCGACAGGCTCCGACCTGCACTAGTTCTGACCGAACTGAGTGAGACAAATATGAAGCACGTTCCGATACTCCCGTTGCGGGATGTTGTGGTGTATCCACACATGGTGATCCCGCTCTTTGTCGGGCGCGACAAGTCCATCAGTGCTCTCGATACCGCTATGGAAAGCGGTAAGAAGATTATGCTGGTGGCGCAGAAGCAGGCGGACATCGATTCTCCTACGGCTGAAGACATTTACCGTGTCGGCACGCTCGCAACCATCCTGCAGCTCTTAAAACTGCCTGACGGTACGGTTAAGGTGCTGGTCGAAGGTGCTAACCGCGCCCGGGTCGACGCGATTCATGACGGCGAATTTTTCAGCGCCGATATCGAGTTGCTCGAAGAGCAGAATGACGACGATTCCCGTGAGCTCGACGGCCTGAAGCGCACGATCGTGACGCAGTTTGAAAACTACGTGAAGCTCAACAAGAAGGTGCCGCCGGAAATTCTGGCGTCGCTGACCAGTATCGATCAGCCCGGCCGGCTCGCCGACACGGTGGCCGCGCACATGTCGCTGCAGCTTGATGAAAAGCAGAAAGTGCTGGAAATCGAGGAGCTTAAAGAGCGTCTCGAGCACGTCATGTCGCTTATCGATGCAGAGATCGACATGCTGCAGATCGAAAAACGCATCCGTGGCCGCGTTAAGCAGCAGATGGAGCGCAGCCAACGCGAGTACTACCTGAATGAGCAGATGAAGGCTATTCAGAAAGAGCTCGGCGAAATGGAAGATGCGCCGAACGAAGTCGCCGAACTCGAACAGAAGATTGAAGACTGTGGCATGACGACAGAGGCCAAAGAGAAGGCCACTGCCGAGCTCAATAAGCTCAAGATGATGTCGCCGATGTCGGCGGAAGCCACCGTGGTGCGCAACTACATCGACTGGCTGGTCAAAGTGCCGTGGAAGAAAAAGACCCGCATCTCGAAGCGACTGGATAAGGCAGAGAGCACGCTCGAGGCTGACCATTACGGCCTCGAAAAAGTGAAGGAACGGATCCTGGAGTACCTTGCGGTGCAACTGCGGGTCAAGAAGCTCAAGGGTCCGATCCTTTGTCTCGTCGGGCCTCCGGGTGTCGGTAAGACGTCGCTGGGCCAGAGTATTGCCCGTGCCACCAACCGCGAATTTGCACGGATGTCGCTCGGTGGCGTTCGCGACGAGGCCGAAATACGCGGCCATCGCCGTACCTACATCGGCTCAATGCCGGGCAAAATTCTGCAGAATCTCACCAAGGTGGGCGTGCGCAATCCGCTGTTCCTGCTGGACGAGATCGACAAGATGTCAACGGATTTCCGTGGCGACCCGTCGTCGGCCCTGCTGGAAGTGCTGGATCCTGAGCAGAACACGACGTTCGGTGATCACTATTTCGAAGTCGATTTCGATCTGTCCGACGTGATGTTTGTCTGTACCGCCAATACGATGAACATTCCGGCGCCGCTGCTCGACCGGATGGAAGTCATCCGCATCCCGGGTTACACCGAGGATGAAAAGCTCAATATTGCGAAGCGTTACCTGCTGCCGAAGCAGATGGAAGCAAACGGTCTTAAGGAAGAAGAACTGGCGGTGTCCGATACGGCGCTGCGCGACACCATTCGTTATTACACCCGGGAGGCCGGCGTGCGTAATCTCGAACGTGAGATTGCCAAGATCTGCCGCAAGGTTGTAAAAAGCCTGCTGCTGAAGCCACGCGAGGGCCAGGTGCACGTGGTGCCTAAGGGGCTGCAGAAATACCTGGGTGTGCGTCAGTTCCGCTACGGACGCGCTGAGGAGAATGATCAGGTCGGGCAGGTGACCGGTCTGGCGTGGACCGAGGTCGGTGGCGAGTTGCTGACCATCGAAGCGACGGTTATGGCGGGCAAGGGCAAGCTGATTCATACCGGCAAACTGGGTGACGTCATGCAGGAGTCCATCCAGGCGGCTTCCACGGTGGTCCGGAGCCGGGCAGGTGTGCTCGGTATCGACGAGGATTTTCATCAGAAGCTCGACATCCATATTCACGTTCCGGAGGGCGCCACGCCCAAAGATGGTCCCAGCGCGGGCATCGGGATGTGCGCAGCATTGGTGTCTTCCGTGACAAACATCCCTGTTCGCTCGGATGTTGCCATGCCGGGCGAGATCACGCTGCGTGGCGAGGTGCTGCCGATCGGCGGGCTGAAAGAAAAGCTGCTGGCGGCTCACCGCGGCGGTATCAGCACCGTGATCATTCCGCAGCAGAACGAAAAGGACCTTGTGGAAATACCCAAGAACATCAAGGACAAGCTGGAGATACTTCCAGTGCGTTGGATAGATGAAGTGCTCGAAATTGCGCTTCATCACATGCCTGTTCCTCAGTCTGCCGGCAAGGGTGACAAGGGTCAGGCCAAGCAGTCCGGTGATGCCGGCGACGAAAAACCGCGCGCCCATTAGAGGAAGTCTAAGGGTGGCAAGGCGGAAGTTGTTGACAGCGCTTTTTTGAGACTGCTATAAGAATTGGCAATCCCTTGCAGTAACTGGGTTTCGGGATTTGTCGCGGTTCGTATTGTGCGCTTTTGCATGCGGCCGTATTTGCGGGGGAGTCATCGCGTGATGCCTCACTTCTTATAATTAGTTCGTTAATAGGTGGATTTGATGAACAAGGGTGAATTGATTGAATCGGTAGCCGACTCGGCAGGATTGTCGAAGGCTGATGCAGGTCGTGCGGTGGACGCAGTAATCGACTCGATTTCGGGTGCGCTGAGAGGTGGCAACACGGTATCGCTGGTTGGTTTTGGTACCTTCTCTGTGAAGAAGCGTGCTGCTCGTCAGGGTCGCAACCCGCGCACGGGTGAAACCATCCAGATTAAGGCCAGCAATGTGCCTGGTTTCAAGGCTGGTAAAGCTCTGAAGGATGCCGTAAACTAGCGCGCCTTTCGCGCAGACAGGGCCTTTCCTAGGCGTTTCCTTAGTGTTTTAAGGGGCTTAGCGGGCCTGCGGAAGCTCTCTTAGAACTGTTTTTAAGGGGCTTTGCGCATACAGAATTCGGCGCTTTTCAGCGCCGATTTCTTTGTAGGCGAAAGGAAACGTGAACTGGGTGCTTAGCTCAGCTGGAAGAGCGGCGCCCTTACAAGGCGTAGGTCGGGGGTTCGATCCCCTCAGCACCCACCAGTTTCGCGCGGAGTGGTAGTTCAGTTGGTTAGAATACCGGCCTGTCACGCCGGGGGTCGCGGGTTCGAGTCCCGTCCACTCCGCCATTTATTGAAGGCGCCCTGTTTACAGGGCGCCTTTTTTTATCCGTGCGGTTGTATGGCGAAGCGGCTGAACCCGCTACAATTGCGGCCCTGAAGACTAACCCCTGAAAGGCTGTGAGCTCCATGCTGGATACGATTCGTGAAAAGTTTCTCGGCGCTTTGGCGATCCCGATACTCGGGATCATTGCGCTGTCACTGGTAGTGACCTTCGGCAATATCGACACGGGCTTTTCGCCTGCGGGCACAGCCGTATCGGTGAACGGTGAGGACATCCCGGCCAGCGAGTTCCGTGCGCTCTATCAGCAACAGCGCCAGCAATGGGAGACACAGTTCCGGCAGCAGCTGCCTGCGGATCTGGCGCGTGGCATGGCGACATCGGTCATCGACAGCATCGCCCGTAACCGGGTTATTTCACAGCACGTCGCGGAGCAGGGTTATCGCACCAGCGATACTGATCTGGTGCGAGCCATTCAGGAAAACACCACCTTTCATGTCGGCGGTAAATTTTCGCAGCCGTCGTATGAGCAGTTGCTGGCTGCACAGGGCTTTTCACCCCAGCGTTTCGAATACGAACAGCGACAAAGTATGCAGTTGCAGCAGTTCGTTGAAGGTGTGGCGAGCTCTGCGTTTTACACGCCGGCCGAGTTTCGCCGCTACATCGAGCTGGACGGGGAGGCCCGCAGTCTCGAATACGTAATTCTGCCTGCCGATAAATGGGTGGATCAGGTTAAGGTCAGCGATGAGGTAGTCGCTGAGCGCTACGCCGAGCAACCGGATTTGTATCGCACGGTCGAAAGTGTCTCGCTGAACTATGTGGAGCTGGACTACAACGCGATGCTGGAAGACGTGCAGGTCAGAGACGCCGACGTGCGTGATTACTACGAGACGAATCTCGACGAGTTCCGCGGCCCTGATGATCGCCTCATCAGCCACATTCTGATCACCGTCGGTGACGACGAAGAGGCCGCGGTGGCCGAGATGCAGGAAGTGCTCAATGCACTGGCCGGCGGAGCGCGATTTGAAAGCCTGGCGGCAGAGTATTCAGATGACACAGGTACGGCCGCGCAGGGTGGCAGTCTGGGCTGGCTCGGCGTCGGCGACGCGCCGGCTCAGGAGTTTGAGAATGCGATGTTTGAACTACTCGAGCCCGGTGACATTTCAGATCCGGTGCGCACGGAGTTCGGCTATCACCTGATCCGGCTCGACGACTTGCGTCCGGGTGATGCGCTGTCATTCGCCGAAGTTGGCTCCGAGTTGCAGCGTCGACTGCAGGAAGACGAGGCCGGCGACCGGTATGCCGAATTGCTGGATGAACTGGATGAGCGTGCGCTTGAGAGCCTGGACGGTCTCGCGCCGGTGGCAGATGCGATGCAGCTCGAATTGAAGACGGTCGACGAGTTCACCCGCAACGGGGGCGGCGAGCTGGGCTTCAACGCCGCGCTGGTAGACACCGTGTTCAGTCTGGAAGTGCTGGAAGACGGCGAGAATAGCCCGGTCATCTCGCTGGAAGACGGTCGCGCCGTCGTCGTGCAGGTAACGGACTACCGGCCATCGACTACGCGTCCGCTCGAAGATGTTGCGGACGAGATTCGTGCTGAACTCGTGCAGGAAGATGCCATCGCGATTGGTACGGTGCAGGCAATGGAGCGCACGGAGCGACTGAACGCCGGCGAAAGCGCTGCTGACGTGCTGGCCGATCTTGATGTTGAGCTAACGGCGGCTAACAACCTGCGGCGCGGCGCTGTTGAGCTGCCGACGGATCTTGCGGCGGAACTGTTCCGGGTGCCGGTGCGTGACGGCGGGCCCACGGATTTCCGCACGCAGCTGCTGGCGGACGGCAGCACCGCCATTTTCCGCGTGACGGATGTGTCGCCCGGGCAGCCCGACGACTTCTCGCTGACAGCGCGGGACGAGCGCAAAGAGCAGCTGGCACTGCGCCTGGGCGCGGGTCAGGCGACCGGGCTGGTCGAAACGCTGATTGATTCTGCTGATGTATACGTGACGCCAGACTTTCTCGAAAACGAGCTGGGTAACAACTAGGCTCGTCCCCGGGTTCCCGTTTTACGGGCGTGCCCGACGACAACGATACGGAGACCGGTATGAAGCTTAAGCTGCACTGGCAAATTGCGATCGCAATCGTCGGCGGTGGACTGATGGGCTGGCTAACCGGTGACACGGCAGCGATCTTCGGCGTGCTGTGGTACGACATTTACGACTTTTTCGGCACGTTATTTTTAAACGCGCTGAAAATGCTGATCGTGCCGCTGATCTCCGCCTCCATCATCGTGGGCGTCGCGGGGCTGGGTTCGTCGGGCAATATCGGCCGTCTCGGCGGCAAGACGCTCGGCTTCTATGTGATGACCACACTCAGTGCCGTGCTGGTCGGCCTGGTGATCCTCAACATCGTCCGGCCCGGTGAGCTGGACGGTGAACCCGTCCGCGAAATGCTGGCACTGGAGCTTGCCGCCGGTGAAGTGTCGCAGCAGGTGACTGACAAGGGCGCCGGCGACATTGTGCAGGTGCTGTTGCGGGCGGTACCACCGAATATTATCCAGGCGGCATCAGAAGGTCAGCTGCTCGGCATCATCGTGTTTTGCCTGCTGTTCGGTTTCTTCATGACCCGGCTTGAGCATGTCTACGCCGAGACCCTGATGAACTTCTGGACCGGTGTATTTCAGGTCATGATGCGCATGACTGAGTGGGTGATGCTGTTTGCACCTATCGGCGTGTTTGCACTGGTGGCACGCGTTGTTGCGCGCACAGGCTTTGATGCTGCCGGGCCGTTGCTGCTGTTCGCCGGCTGCGTGCTGGCGGGGCTTGCCGTGCACGCATTTATCACACTGCCGCTGCTGTTGCGTTTCGTCGCACGCCTCGCGCCGTTGAAGTTTATGCAGCAGATCAGCCCGGCGTTGTTGACCGCGTTTTCTACCGCGTCATCGTCGGCAACCTTGCCGATTACGATGGATAAGGTCGAGAAAGAGGTGGGCGTTTCGAACCGCGTGAGCAGTTTTGTGCTGCCGCTGGGCGCCACGGTTAACATGAACGGCACGGCGCTCTATGAGTGTGCATCCGTATTGTTTATCGCACAGGCCTACGGTGTAGCACTCGATATCCCGACACAGATACTCGTGGTCATTACGGCGCTGGTGACCTCGATTGGTGTGGCCGGCATTCCCGCTGCATCGCTGGTGGCGATCGCCATTATTCTGGGCGCGGTCGGGTTGCCCGTTGAAGCTATTGCGGTCTTGTTCGTATTCGATCGCGTGCTCGACATGGCACGTACAAGTGTGAACGTATTCGGCGACGCCTGCTGTGCCGCCATTGTCGCCCGGCTTGAGGGCGAGAAGTTCGGGGAGCCGGACGAGGTGGCGGAGGCCCCCTCGTAGCTTAGCGCTTGGCGATCACTTCTTCGTCTTCGTCGACGGTGAAGCTCATTCCAACCGTGCTGTAGCCACAGTCCACGTGCACGATCTCGCCGGTAATGCCCGCTGCAAGGTCTGAGCACAAGAATGCGCTCGTGTTGCCGACGTCTTCAATCGTGACGTTGCGACGGAGTGGTGTGCCCGCTTTGGCGTGGGCCAGCAATTTGCGGAAGTTGCCGACGCCTGAGGCAGCCAGCGTTTTGATCGGGCCGGCCGAAACGCCATTCACGCGAATATTGCGCGGCCCGAGATCGGCCGCCATAAAGCGCACGCTGGATTCCAGCGAGGCCTTCGCCGGGCCCATGACGTTGTAATTCGGTATCGAGCGCTCGGCGCCGAGGTAGCTCATCGTCAGCAGTGCGCCGCCGGCACGCAGATTGGGCAGCGCTTCTTTCGCCATCGCCGGGAAACTATAGGCACTGACGTCGTGGGCGATCTGAAAGCCTTCGCGTGTGACCGACTCGATATAGGTGCCGGCAAGGAGTTCTTTCGGTGCGAAACCAACGGCATGGATAATGCAGTCGTATTCGGACCACTCGCTGGCCAGATCGCGGAACGCGGCCGACATTTCCGCGTCGCTGGACACGTCCAGCGGCAGCGTGATGGATGAGTTCACCTCGGCGGCCAGTTTGTTGACGCGGTCCTCGAGTTTCTCGTTCTGATAGGTAAAGGCGAGCTCAGCACCCTCGCGGTGCATGGCTTCGGCGACGCCCCAGGCGATTGAGCGTTTGCTGGCGACACCGACAATCAGCGCCCGTTTTCCTGCGAGAAATCCCATCATTAATCCTGCTATCTGTTCCTGAATGCGGGTTATTAGGCCTATTTTGGCGGCGCCATTCAAGCCATATTTGGCTCTACACGCTATGCCGTCGCTCCGGTATCATCAGTGACTTACGGGTTGTGGTGATCAGGGTGCGGCTGGTGCAAACAGACTGGCTGGAAAGCAAAGCAGGGCAGGCGCTGTTCAGGCAGGAATGCCTGTTGGCGCAGGGCGTGCTGGAGCGCGTGTTCGGCGACCAGATCGTGCAGATCGGCGGCTGGGGGCCTGCAGGGCGTCTGCTTGAGTCTGCCCGCACCCAGGCGACCATTGTGCTGACCCCCGACGTAGCCGATCAGGCCGATGCTTACTCTCAGCCGGAGCACCTGGCGATCCGTTCCGACAGCGTAGACGCGGTCCTGTTGCCGCACATACTGGAGACGAGCCCGAATCCGCATGCCGTGTTGCGCGAAGTGCATCGTATTCTGCGACCTGATGGCCGGCTGATTGTGCTCGGCTTTAATCCTTTCAGCTGGTGGGGCACGCGCCACCGGGTGTCGCTGCACGGTTATCCACAGGGCATCCGCCGCCACATTTCCCGCCGGCGTCTTAAGGACTGGTTGCGCCTGCTTAATTTGAGTATCGATGAAGTGAGGCCATGTTATCTCCGTCCGCCCAGCAACAACCTGCTGCGTCGATTGCAGAAGAGCGGTTACTTTGCCAACGGTTATTTGCTGATGGCGCGTAAAGAGACGATACCGGTCACTGTCGTGCGGCCCCGGCTTGGGCGCCGCCCGACACTCGTTGAAGGGCTGGTTAACTCACCGACACGCAGTGCCGCGCGAGCGATGTCTGTGAGCGCCACGCATGAATAAAGTGGTGATGTACACCGATGGTGCGTGCCGCGGCAATCCTGGCCCTGGCGGCTGGGGCGTCTGGTTGCAGTACGGAGATCGCGAGAAGGAGTTGTGGGGCGGCGCCAGCGAGACGACCAACAACCGTATGGAGCTCACCGCCGTGATCGAAGGGTTGAGGGCGCTCAACCGTCCCTGTGATGTCGTTGTTTACACTGATTCGACCTACGTCAAAAAGGGGATGACAGAGTGGTTAAACGGCTGGAAGCAAAAAGGCTGGAAAACGGCAGCGCGTAAACCCGTTAAAAACGCTGACCTGTGGCAGCAACTGGACGAAGTCGCAGCAGAGCAGCAGGTTGAGTGGCGCTGGGTGAAAGGGCACGCGGGCGATCCGGGCAACGAGCGTGCTGACGAGCTTGCCAATCGTGGCATCGACGAGATGGAAGCCGGTTAACCGGCGCAGCAGGTAACGAGACAAACTTATGGCTGAATTGCGACAGATAGTTCTGGATACGGAAACGACCGGGCTCGATTGGGCACACGGTCACCGGGTGATCGAGATCGGCTGTGTCGAGCTCATTAACCGGCGCCGCACCGGCAACACCTATCACGTGTACCTGAACCCGGAGCGCGATATCGATGAAGGCGCCGTCGAGGTGCACGGGCTGACAACGGAACGACTCGCCAACGAGCCGCTGTTTAAAGCAGTTGCCAATGACTTGCTGCATTACCTCGGTGATGCGGAGCTTGTCATTCATAATGCGCCGTTCGATGTGGGCTTTCTCGACAATGAATTCCGCATCATCGGCCGTGACGAACATCAGCTCAGCAAAGACAACCCGGTGCTCGACACACTGGTGCTAGCCCGGCAGATGAACCCCGGTCAGCGCAACAGTCTGGACGCGCTCTGTAAGCGTTACGGGGTCGACAATTCCAGCCGCAATCTTCACGGCGCCTTGCTTGATGCCGAGCTGCTGGCCGACGTCTACCTGATGATGACAGGCGGCCAGACTCGTCTGTCACTGGGTGAGCAGGCGGGTGGCGGCGCGGCCGGACGGGGCTCAGGCCCCGGCCTGATCGACCGGGAGGGCCTGAATCTGGTTGCTCTTGACGTGCCGGCCGAAGACGTCGCCGCGCATGAGCAGCAGCTCGATCTGCTGGATGAAAAGTGTGACGAGGGTGCAGTCTGGCGCCGGTCCGGGTGATAACATAATGCCGGTTTCAGGATGATGGGTGGGAATCCATGACGGACACTTCTTTGCAACGGGCGTTTGTACACAACTTTCTGGGTAATTCACCCGTCTGGTACAAATGGACCATTATCGGATTTCTGGTCGCTAATCCGTTCATTCTCTTTTTCGCAGGGCCCGTTGTTGCCGGTTGGGCTCTGGTGCTCGAATTCATTTTCACGCTGGCGATGGCGTTGAAGTGCTATCCGCTGCAGCCGGGTGGTCTGTTGGCGATCGAAGCGGTCATCATGGGTCTGACCACCGCTGAAGCCGTGTATCACGAGGCTGAGCACAATTTCCCCGTGATCCTGCTGTTGATGTTTATGGTGGCCGGCATTTTCTTCCTCAAAGAGATGCTGCTGTATACCTTCACCAAGATTCTGCTGGGCATTCGCTCGAAAAAGGTGCTGGCACTGTTGTTCTGTGCCGTGTCAGCCGTGCTGTCGGCATTTCTGGATGCGCTGACGGTGACGGCAGTCATTATTGCGGTCGCCGAAGGCTTCTACTCGATTTACCACAAGGTAGCGTCAGGTAAGAACTACGATCATGCGCACGACAGCGGTGATGACGAGCAGGTTGGCGCTCTGCACCGTGAAGATCTGCTCGAGTTCCGCTCCTTCCTGCGTAACCTGATGATGCACGGCGCGGTGGGTACCGCGCTGGGCGGCGTCACCACGATGGTGGGTGAGCCGCAGAACCTGTTGATCGCAGAGCAAGCCGGCTGGGAATTCATTGAGTTCGCGGTGCGCATGGCACCGGTGACGGTTCCTGTGTTCTTCGTCGGGCTTGCTACGTGTCTGATGCTCGAGGTGACCGGTTGGTTCGGTTACGGCGTGGAGCTGAAGGACAACGTGCGCACGGTGCTTGAGGATTACGACAAGCATGAAACCAAAAATCGCACGGCTCGCCAGCGTGCGATGATCGTCACTCAGGCCGTGGTTGCACTTCTGTTGTGTATTGCGTTGGCGCTGCACCTCGCCGAGGTGGGCATCATCGGCATCATGGTGATCGTGCTGGCGACAGCCTTTAACGGTATAACGTCAGAGCATCAGATCGGCCACGCCTTCGAAGAGGCGCTGCCGTTTACCACGCTACTGGTGGTTTTCTTCGGCGTGGTTGCGGTGATCGATCAGCAAGACCTGTTCGGCCCGATCATCCAGTGGGTGTTTACGCTGGAAGGCAAAATGCAGACGGCGATGTTCTATGTCGCCAACGGTGTGTTGTCGATGATCAGTGACAACGTGTTCGTTGCGACGATCTATATTAAGGAAGTGAAGGAAGCGCTCGACAGCGGTCAGATCACCCGCGAGGTGTTCGATAATCTGGCTGTGGCGATCAACACCGGTACCAACATACCCAGTGTGGCGACGCCGAACGGCCAGGCGGCCTTCCTGTTCCTGCTGACCTCGGCGCTGGCGCCGCTGATCCGGTTGTCCTATGGCCGGATGGTCTATATGGCGCTGCCATATACCATAACGATGAGTATCACCGGGCTGTGGGCCGTGTTCTACGTACTCTAGTGTGATGCATCTCGCGGTCGCCGGAGGCGAAACTCGGGCATAATTGGTCGCTGCAATGTCGGGGGTCCGTAAGGGCCCCCGGCCTTGTCTGACAATATAAAGAAAATAAAAGCGTCACCTATGCGTTCACTTCAAGACACCAAAATCTGCGTAATCGGCCTCGGTTATGTGGGCTTGCCGCTGGCGGTTGAGTTCAGCAAGCATTTCGACACCGTTGGCTTCGATATCAGCGATCAGCGTATCAAGCAGCTGGCAGCCGGCGAAGATGTCACGCTGGAATGCTCCGCGGATGAGCTTGCGGCTGCCGACCGGCTGACCTACACCAGCGATATTGAGGCTACGCGCGACTGCAACGTGTACGTCGTGACGGTGCCGACGCCGATTGATGCCGCTAACCGGCCCGATCTCGGTGCGCTGTACGCGGCGAGCCGGACGGTCGGCTCCGTGCTGTCGCAGGGTGATGTGGTGATTTTCGAATCAACCGTGTATCCCGGCGCCACTGAAGATGACTGTGCGCCCGTGCTTGAGCAAGTTTCCGGCATGAAGGTGAACGAAGGCTTCTATCTGGGCTACAGCCCGGAGCGGATCAATCCGGGCGACAAAGAGCACCGGTTGCCGACAATCATGAAGGTTACGGCCGGTTCGACGCCGGAGGCCGCCAAGTACATCGACTCCCTGTATCGCAAGATCATCACCGCCGGCACTCACCTTGCATCCAGTATCCGTGTGGCCGAAGCGGCTAAAGTGATTGAGAACACACAGCGAGACGTCAACATAGCGCTGATTAATGAGTTGTCGATGATTTTCAGCCGCATGGGGCTGGACACGCTGGAAGTGCTTGAGGCGGCCGGCACCAAATGGAACTTTCTCAACTTCCGGCCGGGTCTCGTCGGCGGCCACTGCATCGGCGTTGACCCTTATTACCTGACTCACAAGTCGCAGGAAGTCGGCTATCACCCGGAAATGATTCTGGCGGGCCGTCGCATTAACGACAATATGGGCATCTACGTGGCATCACGCCTGGTGCGGCATATGGTCAGGAAAGGCATGTCATTGCCACACTGCCGGATACTGGTCATGGGCGTGGCCTTCAAAGAAAACTGCCCCGATGTGCGTAATACGCGCGTTGTTGATGTGATCGAGGAGCTGCGCGAGTACGGTGCGCAGGTCGAGGTGTATGACCCGTGGGTCGATCCGGATGAGGTCATGCATGAGTATGGTGTCAGTGTCATGACCGAGTTGCCGGAGGGCGGTCAGTATGACGGCATCGTGCTGGCAGTAGCGCACGATGAATTTAAGGCGCTGGGTGAAAGCGGCTTCCGCGCATTAGGCAAGGACAACCATGTGCTTTACGACATCAAGAGCCTGCTGCCGAAAGAATCCGTAGACGGACGTTTGTAATTTATGAAAGTACTCGTCACCGGCGCTGCCGGCTTTATCGGTTCCCATCTGTCGCACCGGTTGCTTGACCGCGGCGACACGGTTGTGGGTCTCGACAACGTTAACGACTACTACGATCCGACGCTAAAGGAATCGCGTCTGGCCCGACTTACGCCACACGACAATTTCAGCTTCGAGCGTATGTCGTTGGAAGACAATGCGGGCGTCGAGCGGGTGTTTGGCGAACAGGGCTTCGACCGGGTGGTGCATCTGGCTGCGCAGGCCGGTGTGCGCTATTCCATCGAGAATCCGCGTGCCTACATCGACAGCAATATCGTCGGCACACTGAATATTCTTGAGGGCTGCCGCCATAATAAGGTAGGGCATCTGGTTTACGCATCGTCGAGCTCTGTGTACGGCGCGAACACGGCAATGCCGTTTTCCGTGCACGACAACGTCGATCATCCGCTGTCGCTGTACGCCGCGTCGAAAAAGTCCAACGAACTGATGGCGCACACCTATTCGAATTTGTACGACATCCCGACGACGGGGCTGCGGTTCTTTACGGTGTATGGCCCTTGGGGCCGCCCGGACATGGCGCTGTTCCACTTCACGCAGTCCATTATCGAAGGCAAGCCCATCGATGTATTCAACTACGGCAACCACCGTCGTGACTTCACGTACATCGATGACATCGTCGAGGGTGTGGTGCGTACGCTTGATCATGTAGCGCCGCCGAACGAACAGTGGGATTCGGACAACCCGGACCCGGGCACAAGCCGCTCGCCGTATCGAATCTACAACATCGGCAACAGTTCGCCGGTGGAGCTCAATCACTACATCGAAGTCATTGAAGACTGCGTGGGCAAGAAAGCCATCAAAAACCTGCTGCCCCTGCAGCCGGGCGATGTGCCGGATACCTACGCCGACGTGCAGGCGTTAACTGATGACACCGGCTACAAGCCCGACACGCCGGTCGAAGTGGGAGTCAAGCGCTTCATCGACTGGTTTACGGACTACTACGGAATCAAGCTCTGAGCCATGGAACCTCGTTCTGACCCGTCCCGGGGCACGACCTGGAGCATGCTGGAACAGCATGCCAATACACTGATCAAGCACCCGCTGAGCGAGCTGCTGCAGGACGAGGCACGCAATGCTTCGTTATTGATCGATGGCGCAGAGTTGTGTGCCGATTTCAGCCGTATGCAGGTCACCGCTGAAACCCTCGATTTGCTGATCAAGTTTGCTGAGGATCGTGAACTCGGCAACGCGATTGAGGCGCTGCTGAGCGGGGCAATGGTCAACAACACCGAGGGCAGGGCAGCGCTGCACACCGCGTTGCGTGACCCTGCAGCACCGACCGAAGTCCGTGACGAGTTACAAAAATTTCTGGATTACGCGGATGCAGTGCGTTCCGGAGAACGCCGCGGGTCAACAGACGAAGCGTTTCGCACCGTCATTAATATCGGTATCGGCGGCTCCGACCTCGGGCCGCGTTTCGCGGTCGCCGCCCTCAGGCATGCCGGTGGCGATACTGCGCCGGATGTGCGCTTTGTCGCGGCGCTGGACGGCATCGAGTTACGCACCGCACTGGCGGATGCCGACCCTGCCACTACGCTGTTTATTATCTGCTCCAAGACCTTCACGACGCTCGAGACCCTCACCAACGCACGGGGGGCGCGTCGCTGGCTCGCGGATGCGCTGGGTGAAGACGCGATCCCGGCACACTTTGCGGCGGTGAGCGTCAACGCTGCCGCCATGGATGAGTTCGGTGTCGGCGCTGATGCGCGCTTCGCCATGTGGGACTGGGTCGGCGGGCGTTATTCGCTGTGGTCGCCTGTCGGGCTGTCCATCGCGATGGCCATCGGCAGCGAAAACTTCCGCAGTCTGCTGGCGGGTGCTCACGCGATGGATACACATTTCCGTGAGGCGCCGCTGCGCGAAAATATTCCCGTGCTGCACGGTCTGCTGGCCGTCTGGCAACAGAATTTCACCGGCCGTAACCAACGCCTGGTGTTGCCGTATGACGAACGTCTGCGGTTGCTGCCGGAATACCTGCAGCAACTGTGGATGGAAAGTCTTGGTAAGTCTGTCCGCAAGAACGGTGCTGCCGTGCGCTACCGGACGGGTGCTTCATTGTGGGGCAGCGGCGGGTCGCCGGCGCAGCATTCCTTTGCCCAGTGGCTGCATCAGGGTTCGGCGGAAACGGTGGTCGACTATGTCGGTACCGCCAATGGCTTAAGCGACGATGATGCTGAGGCGCATCTGCAGAGTCTGGCCAACATGCTGGCGCAGGCGGAAGTGCTGGCGCGCGGCAGCATGCCGGATTCAGGCGATGAAGCGTTGCGGGCGCATCGTGCGCATCCGGGTAACCGGCCCTCGACTATTTTGTTGTTGCCCGAATTAACACCCGCGACGCTCGGTATGTTGCTGGCCGTTTACGAACACAGCGTTTATGTACAGAGCGTGATGTGGGGTATCAACCCGTTTGATCAGTTCGGCGTTGAGCAGGGCAAGGCGGTGGCCCGCGAACGGGCGGCTGAGCTCGCCGGCGACAGCGCCAAACTCACCGGTATCGCGCGCCGCATCCGCGACTGGCGCGACTGAATTAGCAGGAGTCTGGATTTATGAAACTGACAGTTCACGGAACTGGCTACGTAGGCCTCGTGACCGGCGCGTGCATCGCGGATACCGGTAATCACGTTTGCTGCGTCGATATAGACGAAGCGAAGGTGAATGCCCTGCGTCAGGGAGAGATCCCCATCCATGAGCCGGGGCTGGATGATATTGTGCGCCGAAATATCAAGAACGGCCGGCTGATCTTTACGACCGACGTTGCCGAGGGCGTTGCTTACGGAGAGCTGCAGTTTATCGCCGTCGGTACGCCGCCCGATGAAGACGGTTCAGCAGACCTGCAATACGTGCTTGAGGTTGGTAAATCCATCGGCAAGTACATGGACGATTACCGCCTCGTGATCACCAAATCGACGGTGCCCGTGGGCACCGCCGAGAAAGTGCGTGGTGCAGTCGCTGAATCACTGGCCGCTCGATCCGCTGATATTGAGTTCGACGTGGCATCAAACCCGGAGTTTCTGAAAGAGGGTGCGGCGGTTGATGACTTCCGCAAGCCCGACCGTATCGTGCTGGGTGTCGACAGCGATCGTGCTCACGCGCTGCTGCGTGAGCTTTACGAGCCCTTCAACCGTAATCATGACCGTCTGGTTGTGATGGACATTGCCTCGGCGGAGCTGACTAAGTACGCCGCTAACGCAATGCTGGCGACCAAGATCAGTTTTATGAACGAGCTGGCCACCATGGCTGAAGTCCTCGGTGCTGATATTGAGCGCGTGCGTATTGGTATCGGCTCTGACCCGCGTATCGGCTATGAGTTTATTTACCCGGGCTGTGGATTCGGCGGCTCGTGTTTCCCAAAGGACGTGCGCGCACTGGTGCACACCGCCGGTGAGATCGGCGTCGAGCCGCATCTGCTGGCGGCCGTGCAGACCGTTAACGACCGGCAAAAGCATATTCTGTTTCGCAAGCTGGAGAAGCATTTCGGTTCGGAGTTGCGGGGTAAAACGGTGGCTCTCTGGGGTCTTGCGTTTAAACCGAATACGGATGACATGCGCGAAGCGCCCAGTCGCGTGTTTCTTGAAGCAGCCTGGAGTGCCGGTGTGCGTGTGCAGGCCTATGACCCGGTCGCCCGCGATGAGACGCGCCGCATCTACGGCGAGCGTGATGACCTGAAGTTGTGCGTCTCCGCGGATGATGCGCTGAATGG
>JABDLC010000095.1 GCA_013001905.1 Gammaproteobacteria bacterium
GTGATGCCGCGCAAATCGAACTGGAGCGCACCAGCATCACGGCGCCCTTCGACGGCGTGATCTCTGATCTGCAGGTGTCAGTCGGCGACCGGCTGCGGGTCGGTGACCCGCTCATGCGACTGCAAAACCCTGATGCCCTTGAGATTCGGGCGCAATTGCCGACCCGTTTCGCGCGCACGCTGAACGAAAGCCTTAGCGAAGGCGCCAACATCAGCGCCCGTATTGAAGCTGACGGCCGTGAGCTGCCGGGCACGCTGTTACGGGTGTCGGGTCAGACCAGCGCCGGCAGCGGCGGTGTCGACAGCTTCATCGGCGTGGAAAGCGGTTTGCTGGGCCTGCGTCTGGGCAGCACAGTGCGCCTGCTGCTCGAACTGCCAGAAGAGAACAACGTCATCGCGGTGCCCGCAGAAGCTATTTATGGCAATGACCGGCTCTACAAGCTGGACGGCGATCGCATGCTCATGGTCGATATCGAACGCGTCGGCGAACGGGCGCTGCCGGACGGCCGCACTGAGGTGCTGGTGCGGACACCGGAACTGGCCGACAACGAACAAATCGTCGTAACCAAACTCGCCAATGCGGCAGACGGCCTGCTGGTCGCGCCGACGCTGACGGGGCCGCAGTCGAAAACCATTAATGCCGTCGCCGAGGACAGCACCTTGCTGGGCCAGTCGCCTTAGCTTGCGAACACGCTTGTATTTGACATGCTGAACCTGATCCGCACCTTTGTTCGTCACCCGGTCGCCCCCAATCTGGCGATGCTGATCATGATCATTGCCGGCATCTGGGCCACCTCGCAACTCACACGTCAGTTGCTGCCCGCGTTCGCCATCAATGTAGTATCCGTCTCCGTCGACTGGCCGGGTGCAGCAGCCGAAGATGTTGAGAGCTCGCTGACGCAGCCGCTCGAAGACGCTCTGGTCGGGCTCGACGAAGTCCGCAATGTCACCTCCGCATCCCGCGACGGCCGTACCCGGATCGATATCGAATACGGCAATGATGCCGACATGGGTGCTGCACTCGATCAGGTGAAAAACGCAGTGGCGCAGGTCCGCAATCTGCCGCTGACCGCAGAAGAACCGACCGTCGCTGCGCTGAGCCGCAACGAGTCCGTGGCAAAACTGGTGGTGTCCGGCCCGGTCCGGGAGCAACTCAGACCGGTCGCGAAGCGTTTTGAGCGCGAACTGCGGGCGCGGGGTTTGTCACGCATCGACATTGTCGGTCTGCCCAAAGAAGAAATCGCGATCGAAATCGCGCCGGAGCAACTCAACGAACTGAATCTGTCGCTGCGCGAAGTTGCAGACAGGGTTGCAGGTGCGAGCCTCAATGTGCCGGCCGGCAGCGTCGGCAGTCGCGATGTTGCCCGGCAACTGCGCAGTGAGGATCAGGCGCGGAGTGTCGCCGATTTCGCCGCCCTGCCCGTTGATGCCGGCACCGGTGGCCGACTTGTGACACTCGGTGATATCGCGGAGATTTCCCGCGCACCGGTTGAAGAAGGCATTGAGATCTATGCCGACGGCAGGCCGGCCGTCGAGATCGTCGTGAGTCGCGCAGAGACGGACGACGCCATACGGGTTGCCGAAAACCTGAACCGCTGGCTCGAACAGGCCCGCGCCGATCTGCCGCCGAACATTACGGTCGATGTCTACGATGAAGTCTGGAAAACCGTCGATGAACGCATTGATCTCATGGCGGCGAATGCATTCTCCGGCCTGCTGCTGGTGCTCGGCGTGCTGTACATTTTCCTCAACGGCCGCGTCGCAGTCTGGGTGGCAATTGGTATTCCGGTATCTATTTTTGCGGCGCTGATGGCGCTGTATCTGGCGGGCGGCACGATCAACGTCATGACGCTGTTCGCCATGATCATGACCTTCGGCATCATCGTTGATGATGCGATTGTCGTCAGCGAGGAAGCCGTCACCCGCTTCCAGACCGGCACCGGTCCGCGCCGGGCTGCTGAAGAGGCTGCGGTGAGCATGTTCCCGCCGGTTGCGGCCGCATCGCTGACCACCATCGCTGCATTTGCGCCGCTGCTGGCGATCGCAGGCCCCACCGGGTCGGTGCTGTTCGCCATTCCGCTCGTGGTGATCTGTGTGGTGATCGCATCGCTGATTGAATGCTTCGTCATACTGCCGGGCCACTTGCGTCATTCACTGGAAGGCACCGCCGGGGAGAAACCACCACGCTGGCGCAGGCAGGTCGACGTCACCCTCGCCCGGTTTCGTGAAGGGCCCTTCCGCCGCTCTGTCGACTGGGCCATTCACAACCGGCGCAGCACGATGGCGTTTGCCTTCGCCGGCATACTGCTGATCATCGGCTTGCTGGCCGGCGGTCGCATCGGCTTCTCGTTCTTTCCGCAACCGGACGGCACGACGGTGACCGCCAGTGCCCGCTTTGTCGCGGGTTCGCCCCCCGAGCGAATGGAAGCATTCCTGCAGCAGGCCAACACCGTGCTGCGGGAAATCGAAGCCGACGCCGTGGCTGCAGGCACCGAGCCGTTTATTAAACTGGCGGTCGCGCGGCAGAACGAAAATTCGCAGGGTGAAACCGGCGCGCACATCGGTCAAATCACCGTGGAACTGACCAAACCCGATACGCGCGAGGCATGGAGCAATCAGCGCATCGTGCGCGAATGGCAGCAGCGCGTGACCCAACCGCCGGGGCTCGAATACTTTCTGATCAAGACCAGTCGCGGCGGTATTCCCGGCTCGGATATTGATGTCGCATTTACGGGTCTGCCGGCACGGGACCTCAAGCAGGTATCGCTCGAACTGCAGCAACGCCTGCGGGAATTCGACGGCGTCAGCGCGATTAAAGATGATCTGTCGTACGGCAAAGAACAGCTGATCTTTGAGTTGTCGCCGACCGGTCGCGCAATCGGGCTGACGGGCGAAGCGCTCGGCAATCAGTTGCGGGCGAGCTTTGAAGGCGAACGGGTGCAGATTTTTCAGGATCAGGGCGACGAAGTCGAAGTGCGCGTGCGCCTGACCGAACGTAACCGCGATTCGCTCCGATCACTCGCCACCCTGCCGATCACACTGACTGACGGCAGCACGGCCACGCTCGCCAACGTCGCCAATCTCTCGTACGCGCGTGGTTTTGATGATCTGAAACACAGCAACGGCTTGCTGACGGTCCGCGTTACCGCCGATGTCGATCCGAGCGTCAACAACTCCAATGCGATTCGCGCTCAACTGTCACGCACGACGCTGCCGGAACTCGTCGATCGCTATGGCGTGGAATGGAGCTACCTGGGTAAGGCTGCGGATCAGTCCGAATCGGTCGGCAGCATCGGTGTGGCGCTGCCGTCGGCGCTCATCATGATCTACATTATTCTGGCCTGGGTACTCGGCTCATACGTCTGGCCGATCGCGGTCATGAGCGTGATCCCATTTGGCCTTGTCGGCGCCATCTTCGGTCACTGGATACTCGGCTTTGATGTCACGATGATGTCGATCTTCGGCTTCTTCGGCCTGTCCGGCATTGTGATCAACGATTCGATTATTCTTGCCGTCGAATTCAAACGTATGCGTGATAAGGGCATGGCCGCGGCGGAGGCTGCACTCGCGGCATCGGAAAAGCGTCTGCGCGCCGTGCTGCTGACCTCTGTTACCACTATTGTTGGTATCTTGCCGCTGCTGTTCGAGACGGCACTGCAGGCGCAGTTCCTCAAACCGATGGTCATCTCACTCAGCTTCGGCCTGTTGTTCGGCACCTTTATCGTGCTGGTGCTGCTACCGGCAGTGCTGGTGGGTCTGGAACGCATCCAGCAACGCTTCAATGAAGTGCAGAGCGACCTGCTCAGCATGCTGCCGCGCCAGGTCATGCCGTCATCGCTCGACCGGGCCCGCAGCACCACTTATAAAGACCCGACTGCAAGCCGCTAGACTGGTTAAAATACCCTTACGTTTTCTTGTTCTACCGGAGCTAGCATGTTGACGTTTATAGCGGCGGTTTCCGTCGTTCTGGTCACCTCATTTCTGTGTTCGATTTTTGAGTCCGTACTGTTGTCGATCACCCGGCCGCAGATCGAGCTACTGAATCGCAAAGGCAAACGGGCCGGCGAACTGCTGGCACAGTTTAAAGACAACATGGATGTGCCGATCGCTGCCATCCTGATTCTGAATACCGCAGCCCACACCATCGGCGCTGCGGTGGCCGGCGCAAGCTATATCGCGGTGTTTGATCCGGCAACGCTGTGGCTTTTCTCGCTGCTGTTTACGCTGGCCGTACTCCTGTTCACCGAGATCATTCCTAAAACGCTGGGCGTGAGCTACGCCGTCGCACTGTCGGGCCCGGTCGCACGAGGCATTCAGGTGCTGACCGTCGTGCTCAAGCCACTGGTGGTAGTCAGCGAACGCCTGTCACGTTCACTGCGCAGATCCGATGCAATGCCGATTACGTCCGCGGAAGAAATCCGCCTGCTCGCAGCACTCGGCCGTAGCGCCGGCGACGTCGGCGAACGCACCGCCGACATGGTGGTCGGCGCGACACAGCTGCGACGACTCGAAGCTCACGACATTATGCTGCCGCGGGACAAGGTGCACTTCCTGTCAGCTGACATGGATCGCGATGCCGTCATGGCCGCGATTCGTGAAACCGGCCACAGCCGCTTTCCGTTCACGACGACCGGTGACGTCAACGATGCGTCCCGCGTCGTGCTCGTGAAAAAATTGTTTGACTGGTTGCTGCAACATCCGGACGGCCCGATCGACTGGAACAGCGTCACCATCGAGATTCTGATCGTGCCGGAATCGATGACGCTGCCGCGGCTGCTGCGCACCTTTCAGGACAACCGCAAACATCTGGCGCTGGTCGTTGACGAGTACGGTGGCGTTGAGGGCATCGCCACGCTTGAGGATGTGCTCGAGGAAATCGTCGGCGACATCGACGATGAGAGCGATCAGCCGACCGAGGATATACACCCGCAATCGGACGGCTCGGTGCGCGTCAAAGCGGATGTGGATTTGCGCAAGCTGTCAGCCGAACTCGGTATCACCTGGGAACCCGTCTCGGAAGCCACGACGGTCGGCGGCCTCGTTAGTGAAACGCTGGAGCGCATCCCGGTGCCCGGCGACGCGGTCGACTGGCACGGCTACCGGATTGAGGTGTTGCGTGCCGACCGGCGCAAACCAAGGCTGCTGTGGGTATACCCGGAGCCGGATGACGACACGGCCACTGATTAACGAAGAAGTTAGCCATCCGCCGGATATCCCTCAGGCGGGTTTCGGCCGGGTGAAGTACGCCATGACCATCACGGCGAGGATCCAGCTGAAGCCGTCAGAAAAAATCATCATCATCTGATAGCCGTAGGGGAAATCCGACCAGATGATATCGGCAAAGCGCGGATAAGCGGTGTATGCGATGCCGAAGCTCGACCCGATCGCCACATGGCTCCAGTAATTGGTGGTGTGTTTGTTCAGCAGCAACATCGACACACCGATCAGCAGACCGATGACGATGCTGTTAAACGTGCCGATCAGGATCTTGGTGACCGACGCCTCCGGTGACCCTTCACGCGTGAAGTAGATCGTCGCAACGGGACCGTTGTTACGCATCTGACTGCGCACATCATCACCGTTGTAGCGGCCGGGCAGGATATAGGTGCCCGTCTCAGGGAAATGCTCCAGCAGGGCTTCGCCGGCTGCCAGATCATCAGCCGTTTCAGACATCGTCCAGTAGGGCACCGGCGAGATCACATAGAAGACCGTACTCCAGAGCCACAGCACCAGGGCCGTCAGCAGCGAACCGATAAACATTCTCATGGGATGCACTCCTCTGTTATCCGCACAGCAACCATGCATCGCACCAATTTACGGGTACACTCTGCCTCCGATATTGCCCGCGCTGCGAATACGCCCTCCATGGAAGCCAAGAAAACACGCCTGCTACTGACTCTGCTGTTTACCGGCACCCTGATGGGCGCGCTTGATCTCGCCATCATCGGCCCGGCGCTGCCCGTGCTGAAGCTGGAGTTCGGCCTGCAGGAACGTGAGCTGGCAGGCCTGATCAACGCCTACACCCTGCTGCAAATGCTGGGCGCGCTGTTGCTGGCCAAACTCGCCGACCGTGCCGGTGCGCGACTCATCTACATCATCAGCATCATTTTGTTCGCGCTGGGCTCGCTGATGATCATTGCCGCCGAATCGTCGTGGATGCTGTTTGCAGGACGCGCGACCCAGGGCTTCGGTGCGGGCGGCATCTTTCCGGCCTCGGCGGCCGTCATTGGTTCCCGGCTCGGGCCGAAAGAACGCGGACAGGCGCTCGGCATACTCGGCATGGTCTGGGGTATGGCCTTCCTCGTCGGGCCGATACTCGGCGGCATACTGCTGCGGTT
>JABDLC010000096.1 GCA_013001905.1 Gammaproteobacteria bacterium
GAGCGGGGCGCCCGGGCGCTGCTGCGGGAAGACGCTGCGACGCAATGTCTGGACCTGCCGGAGGCTGTTATCGATATCGATACACCGGATGATTTAACGCACCTTGACCCGTCATCCGGTCAGTTATAAACAACCCATGACAACAACAACGAACCCAACCCGAACGATTACTGTCGAGTACTTTGCCGTGCTGCGTGAACACGCGGGCAGAGCGAACGAACAGCTCAGCACGAGTGCCGCGACGCCTGCGGATCTGTATGCCGAGTTGCACGCGCGTTATCGCTTTCCCGAGCTGCAGAGTCTGAAAGTAGCCATCAACGATGACTTCAGTGATATGCAGGCGGCTCTGAATGACGGCGATACCGTCGTGTTCATTCCGCCAGTGGCGGGTGGCTGAGGGCAATGATCGAATTCGCCATACAGGATTCCGACCTGACGCCCGATGCCTGGCGGCTGGAGCTGCGTGACCCCGCCTGCGGTGGTTACACGAGTTTCGAGGGCTGGGTGCGCAACGAAAACGAAGGTCAGGAAGTCCTGCGTCTCGAGTATCAGGCCTACGACGCGCTGGCCGTGAAAGAAGGTGAACGGATTCTCAACGAGGCGCTCGAGAAGTTTCCGATCAGTCATGCGAAGTGCGTGCACCGGGTCGGTGAGCTGGACATTGGCGGTATGGCCGTCTGGGTCGGCGTCAGTGGCGGCCATCGCGATGAGTGCTTCCGGGCTTGTCGTTACATCATTGATGAGGTGAAGCATCGTGTGCCGGTCTGGAAGAAAGAGCATTACGTCAATGGCGACTCCGGCTGGGTGAACTGCGAGGCCTGTGCCTCTCATGCCGGCGATAGCGACCGCGCCCACAATCACGGCTAGTCGCGCTACAATCCGCGCTTCGTTTTTTTCGGGTAACCATACGGACTGATCGTGAGCGCCAGCGCTTCAACCATCGCAATTATCGGCGGCGGCCAACTCGGCTACATGCTGTGCGAAGCTGCTGCGCGTCTGGAGCTGCGCACACTGGTCGTCACGCCGGATGCCGATGCACCGGCACTGCGTATTGCCGATGAACACATCGTGACGGCGCTTGATGCAGACGGTCTCGCACAAAAGATCGCCGCCGGCGCCGATGTGGTCACGTTCGAATTCGAGGCCGTCACACCCGCGCTATTGGATGCGCTCGACGCTCAGGATGGCCTCGAGGTTCGTCCGGGCACCGACATCATTCGGCTGATTCAGAACAAGGCGCTGCAGAAGAACTGGATGGCCCTGCACGGCATCCCCACGTTGCCGTATCGCGTTATTGATGAACCGCCCGGCAAGCCGAGCGACATACTAAAGTTTTTTGCGCTGCCTTTCGTGCAAAAGACGCAGACCGGTGGCTACGACGGTTATGGCGTGCAGAAGATCACCAACGAGGTTGAGCTCCATAAGTTCTGGGAGGCACCGTCGTTGCTTGAACCGCTTATCAGTCTTGAAACCGAGATCGCAGTCGTCGTCGCGCGCGGGGTGGCGGGTGACACGGAGGCTTTCGCGCCGGTTAGCGTCGCCGCTGACCCTGAGCTGAATGTCCTCAGCGTGGTGAACGCGCCCGCTGATCTGTCGCAGGAGATCATGGATGAGGCGAGAGCCATCGCCGCCAACGTTGTTGACCGACTGGGTGGTGTGGGCGTTTTCGCCGTTGAGATGTTTCTGACCCGCTACGGCGAGTTGCTGGTGAATGAGATCGCACCGCGCGTCCACAACACCGGCCATCACACCCTGGTCGCCTGCAGCGTGTCGCAATTTGAGCAGCATATGCGCGCGGTTGCGGGCTTACCGCTTGCGCCGGCGACCACGACCCATCCGGTAATCATGCGCAATCTGCTCTATACCGATAAGCTGGAGCCATTGCTGGGCCATCCGGCAGGGCAGGTGGACACACCGGACCCAAGCGTGAAGCTGTACTGGTATGGCAAAATTGCCGCGAAGCCCTTCCGCAAGATGGGGCATATAACAGGAATCGATTTGCAACCTGACGAAGCACACAGTCGCCTTGATAAGGCGCTGGACGATTTTCTCGCCAACTACGACGGAGCCGCCGTATGAATGCGCTCGTAGGTGTCATCATGGGCAGCGACTCAGACCTGCGGGTCATGCAGGCTGCTGCCGATATCCTCGCCGAACTCGATGTACCGCACGAGATCACGATCGTCAGTGCACACCGCACACCGGAGCGCCTCTATGAGTACGCACGCAGTGCAGAGTCGCGCGGTTTGCGGGTGATTATTGCGGGCGCCGGCGGCGCTGCACACCTGCCGGGCATGGCGGCATCACTGTCTGTGCTGCCGGTCATCGGTGTGCCCGTGAACGCGACGGCGATGGAAGGTGAAGATGCCTTGCTGTCAATTGCGCAGATGCCGGCCGGTGTGCCGGTGGCGACCGTTGCGATCGACAATGCAACCAATGCCGGCCTGCTGGCTGCGCAGATGCTATCGACCGGTGATGATGCGCTGCGCGAGCGGCTGCGTGCCTATAAGGCTACGCTGGAGCAATCCGTGCTCGACAAGGCGGCGAAGCTGGAAGCTAATAATAAATAGCCCGGCACCCGGAGCGGGCTAACGCCCGCCGGCAATACCGCTGCTTTTGACCTGGGCTCTCACTTCGTCGAGCAGCAGTTGCGCGGCCGCCGTCAGCGGCCGTTCCTTCGGATAGATCAGGCTGGCATGCCGGCGTATGGTCGGTTTGCTGATGTTGAGCTGCACCAGTTCGGGCTCTGATGAATTGAGTTCCGAGCCCACCAGCGCCGGCGATACCATCACCAGCAAATCACTTTGGGCGAGCAGGCGCATACCGATACGGTACGCGTCACTGCCGATAATCTGTGAGGGCGGCTCAAGATTCTGCGCGGTAAAGGTGTCGACAATGCGATGCAGATCACTCGGTC
>JABDLC010000111.1 GCA_013001905.1 Gammaproteobacteria bacterium
CCGGCGCACCGCCGCCAACGCAGATGCGCAGCTGCGAGAAATCGGCGTCGGCAAACCGGGGCGTATTGTTCAGGCCGTTGAACAGCGTGTTAACTGCCGTAAACACCGTCACGGGCCGTTTGCACCATTCCTCTGCAAACGCGCTCATGTCTTTGGGATCGGTAATCAGGATGTTCTCTGCACCGAAATAGAAATGGGCCAGTGTGTTCACCGTCAGCGCGAAGATGTGATACATCGGTATCGCGGTCATGACGATGTCGTCACCTTTGCGTAAAACGTCTCGCGCCATTGCCTCGTATTGCAGGATATTGGCAACGATATTGCGGTGAGTCAGCATCGCGCCCTTCGACAAACCTGTCGTGCCGCCGGTGTACTGCAGGAACATCAGGTCGTTGCCGCTAAGCGCCACCGGCTCAAACAACAATTTGCCGCCGGCAGCGAGTGCGTCGCTGAAACGCAGCGCATCGGTGAGCCGCGAGTCCGGCGGCGGTGATGGCAGGCCATGAGCCATCATGTCGCTGAGTTCGGTGACGATAACGCGCGTGACCGGCGTGTCGGCAATGATCTCCGCGAGCGCCGGCGTGGAACCGGAGTAGACAACAATAGTTTCGACGTCGGCGTCGCTCAGCTGATGCTGCAATTCGCGCGGCGTATAGAGCGGATTCACGTTGACCTGCACACCACCGGCACGAAGGATGCCGAACATCGCGACCGCAAAGGCCGGCATATTGGGCATCATCACCGCGACCCGATCACCTTTGGTGATGCCGGCATCCTGCTGCAGCCAGGCGGCAAAGTCTCGTGACAGCCTATCGGTATCCGCGTAGGTCAGCGGGGCGTCGAAATTACGGAACGCGACATGCTCTGAAAACGCGGCGCAGGCTTCGTCCAGCATCGCAACATAATGCGGATAGCGATCAGGATCGATCGTTGCGGGGATGTTGTCACCGTATGCCTGAATCCACGGTGCTTCCATAATCCGTTCCTCCTGCATAGCTCTATAATATGCGGGTATTATGCCTCCCGCATGATTTTTTCCTCACCCGAATTCCTGTTTGCCTTCCTGCCGCTGACGCTGCTGGGGTTCGTGCTGCTGGCGCAACGCATCAGGCTTGCACTCGGCTGGCTGGTTGCCTGCTCGCTGTTTTTTTACGGCTGGTGGGAACCCATGTACCTGCTGCTGTTAGGTGGCAGTGTTGTCGGCAACTTTGCGCTCGCGCGGGCGATGGCCCGGCGACCCGCACTGTCGAAGATGCTGCTCATCATCGGCGTATCGGCCAACCTGGCGGCGATCGGCTGGTTCAAATACGCAGGTTTTCTAGCCGATAACCTGAGCGAACTGTTCGGCCTGTCTTCCGGCAGCCTGGATATCGTGCTGCCGCTCGCAATTTCGTTTTTTACCTTTCAGCAGATCGCTTTTTTAGTGGACTGCTATCGCGGCATCGCCCGCGAATACAATCTGCTCGACTACACGTTGTTCGTTTGCTTTTTCCCGCAGCTGATCGCCGGCCCGATTGTTCATCACAAGGACGTCATTCCGCAGTTCGCCGCACTACGCGGTCAGGACTATGACGTCGATAACCTGCGCGTCGGCTTAACGGTGCTGCTGATCGGCCTGTTCAAGAAAGTTGTGATTGCCGATGGCCTGGCGGAGATCGCGACGCCCGTATTTGCCGCTGCCGATGCCGGCAACACCGTCACACCGGCTGCCGCGTGGCTGGGGGCGCTCTGCTACACGTTTCAGCTGTATTTTGATTTCAGCGGTTACAGCGACATGGCAATCGGTGCGGCGCGCATGTTCGGCATACGTTTGCCGGAAAACTTCAACAGCCCGTACAAAAGTCGCTCCATCATCGACTTCTGGCGGCGCTGGCACATCACCCTGAGCCGTTTTCTGCAGGAGTATCTCTACATACCGCTGGGCGGCAATCGCAAAGGACCGGCGCGGCGAATGATCAACCTCATGATCACGATGCTACTGGGCGGTCTCTGGCACGGTGCCGGCTGGACCTTCGTCTTCTGGGGCGGTCTGCATGGAATCTACCTGATGATCAATCACGGCTGGCGCAGCTACGGGGGCGGGTTGCGGCAAAGTCTCGCGGCTGCGCCCGGCTACGGCCTGGTCGCCGGATGCCTCTGCTTTCTGTCAGTGGTCGTCGCGTGGGTCTTTTTCCGCGCCGAAACCTTCGCCGGCGCGCAGGTTATGTTGGCCGCGATGACGGAGCTCGGCGCAGTTGCCGACGGATTTGGCAGACAGGATGAAAACATCTCGACTCAGCGATTGCTGATTCTCGGGCTGGCAGCCACGGTGGCATTTACCTTTCCGAACGTGCAGTCATGGATGGCCCGTGAAGAAATCGTGCTCACCCGCCGTGAGTTGGTTGCGAACAGGTGGCATTGGCGACGGACCACTGCCTGGGGCGTCATCGCCGCCATGCCTGCCGCCATCGCCCTTTACAAGATTATCTACATGCAGAACCGGGTAACCGAGTTCATCTATTTCCAGTTCTGACCTGCCACATGTATTTTCGCACCTACCTGCTGACTCTCATCATCCCGCTG
>JABDLC010000006.1 GCA_013001905.1 Gammaproteobacteria bacterium
ATTTTGCATCGCTGACTCCCCTGGACGCAGCACGGCAGGCGATGTTTGAGAAAGAAGTTGCCGCGTCACTGCAACGACAGCAGGATATTGAAATGGCCGATGAAATCAGCCTGGACGAATACCTGCAACGGTACTTCGCGAATTGTTGATCAAAACGGTAGCGGCGTGCCGTTACGGTACGCGCTGTCCCGGTAAAGCGTCTGCAGGCGGCCCGTTACCTCCCCGGCCTTGCCGTCACCGATCACCCGTCCATCCGCTTCCAGTACGGGTGTCAGCTCACCCATCGTGCCACTCGTAAACACTTCGTCCGCCGTGTACAGCTCGGTCAGTGACAGGTTGCGTTCACTCGCAGAAATGGCGTGCTCATCACACAGCCTGAGAACATGTTTTCTTGTCAGGCCCGGCAGGCAGCTGTCGGCATGTGGCGTAAGTACCCGGCCATCGCTGACGAGAAACAGGTTGGTGTCGTTGGTTTCGGAGACGAAGCCGTTGACGTCAAGCATGATGGCGCTGTCCACACCGGCGACGTTTGCCTCGATGGACGCAAGTATGTTGTTCAGAAGATTGTTGTGATGGATTTTAGAGTCGAGGCACTGCGGCGTATTGCGGCGAACCGAAGCCGTGATGACTCGAATGCCCTGATCGGAATAGACCGGCGGCTTCCACTCCGCGAGCACGATCAGGGTGCAGCCGGACTGATTGAACCGCGGATTCATACCCGACGTCACCTTTTCCCCGCGCGTTAACGTCAGCCGGATGTGCGCATTGTCGCGCATGCCATTCGCTTCGAGTGTCGCGAAAATGGCGCTGCGAATCTCATCCGCAGACGGCACGCCCGAGAACGCCAGGGCTTTCGCCGAGTTCCGCATTCTCTTGAGATGGCCGTCCAGATCGGCGACGCGTCCGTCATAAATGCGCAAACCTTCCCAGACTGCGTCACCTCCCTGTACCGCGCTGTCAAAGACGGAGATACAGGCATCTCTGCGGGCCTTAAGTTCGCCATTGATATTGACCAGAATATCGGCATTGCGTGGATCGGGCAGGTTCACTGCTGTTCTCCTTTGGTGTCGGCACGCAGTGCATGCCGCATCAGCCGCTCGTACCAAGGCTGGCATTCGGCGAGCAGCGGTTTGAGTCTTTTCGGAAACGAGCCCTTTTGTCGGTATGGCGCGAAGCCGGTGCTGCGATGGACGACATCGTACCAGTGCGGCGCCCAGATGCCGTCCTCCGGGCGCGGGCCCGCGCGCCATCGCAGCATGCGCGAATCGAAAGGAATCCCGAGGTGTGAGCACAAGCGGCACAGGACGCCTGCCGGGTCCATTAGCAGTGCACGGGAATCAAGGACCATAGGTGCCTGGCCCGCCGCCGCGAGATCGTCGTAAAGCTCACTTTGACGTTTCAGGCCGGTGTCGGCCAGTTGCGCATTCGGGATTTGCACGGCCAGTGACGGCAGCATGTCACGCGGGTCCCGGATCAGGAATACGTTACTGGTCCTGCTGAGGAAGCCAAGGTCCAGGTCCAGCAGGTGATGGGCCATGTGTTTCAGGAACAGGCGCGGCGAGGCATGCGTTTTTTGCCTGGTCAAAAGGTCCTGCATCACGGCGTTACCGTCGCAATTCATACTTGCCATGATGGCGTCGCGCCCGGGGTGATTGGCGCCGCTGATGCGCAGGTAATGGCCGTACAGGGGCTCATCGATGACGCGCATGTCATCACGCTGCGCGAAGCTGTACATGAGGGCGGTGGACACGTTGCGCGGGCCGGACCACAGGCAGATAGGCGTCGCCATTGTATTGCCCTCCTGCTGCCTGATCATCCGGGACTCGATTGTAACGGCAGAGCGGAATGAGAGGGAAGGCGGCGGACGCGCTCAATCGCGCCCCAATATTGCCGCCACCGCACGTTTTGTTGTGCACTCCGTCACAAAAACAGCCCGTGCGGTGTGCCCGCCGATGTAATTTAACTAAACTTGACGCCTGTTCCTGAAGTAGCCTTGATGGCCTTGCCGGGTGGAGTTGTTTTGCTGAAGACATTCATAGTTGGAATCCTGTTGGGCGTTGCTGGCGCTGCCGCGGCCCTGTACACGGTTCCGGTCATCGACCAGCACCGGGAAGCGTCCATTGTCTCGGTCGCCGCAAACGGCACCAACATCGAGTCTTTCCACGTCAACGTCCCGATGGATCGTATCCTGGTCGGTGCCGACGGCCAGCCACTGTCGCTGCCCGAGGGCGTGCGCTGGCCGAGCGATCCGGTTTTCGACGATATTCGCGCTGAGCTGTTTAAGGTTCGAAATGCACGCGATGCCGTGGTTGGCATTGCTGCTCGCACGGCGGCGAGCCAGGAAAGCGGTCCTGTCATCGACTGGGTTGTCCACCTTCCCGCGCGCGGCTCCATGTTTGTCAATCTGCGAGCCGATGCGGAGGATACCGGGTTTCGTAGCGGCGAGCTTCTCGGCGGCTCACGTGAATTTGCCGGCTTGACCGGGACAATGACGGAACGCTGGA
>JABDLC010000008.1 GCA_013001905.1 Gammaproteobacteria bacterium
CGTCCATGCCGACGCTGACGAAGACGATCACGATGCCGGTATCCTGACAGATCGGTCGCTTGCCCAGAGCGGACATGCGCGAATTGACCAGCACCTGGGTCAGCGCCGCTTTCGCCGCCGGTGATTCTTCTTTTTCCCAGGCTTCGCGCATGGCGCGAATGAAGTCCACCGGGTGATAGTAGGATATAAACTGCAGCGCTTCGGCCACACTGTTGATCAAATCGTCCTGTTTAATCGTGGACATTCAGGCTCCGTATATCGTTCAAACTCAAACTACTTTTCAATCGGCACTCAGGCCCGGCACTTCGCAAAACTGATCGGTTTCCAGTTTCACACTGATTGCAGGGTTGCGATGCGCACCGGCACTCCAGCTGGGCATCACCATGGAGTATAGCCCGCTGCCCCCGGCCATAAGAACGAGAATATTCTCCGGGGCGGGAAAAGCGTGATACTCACCGTCGGCATTCTCATCACTCAACCAGCCGGCAAACGCAGAACCAAACTCTTTGAGCTGCGCTTTAGGAAAGTGCGTCAACTCCCAGAGTCTGCGGGCAACGGCATCGCGACTCAAATTGGCGTGGGCCAGTATCTCGGCATGTTCCGGATTCAGCACAACCACCGCGGAGCCACCGGTCAGCACGGCATTGTTGGTCGCCAGATTAGCCAGGCCGATGGCGAGTATCTGCAACAGCTTTTCGGCGTCCTGCGGATCGTCCGCATTGCCGCTGTAGAGTACCGAATGCGGGGCTTCCGCACCGATCACAGTGACCACGCTGTCGTCGGCGCTGAAACCGCGCGCAACGTGCAACGGCGGAAACGGTGAATGCTCTTCGTCTTCCGCAAGGCAGTAGGTGAACTTGCCGGGATGCCCGAGCAGTGCCATGTCCGACGAACCCGGATGCGCGCCGCCGATGTTCATCATACACAGGCGCAGGGCGCGACCGATCGATGCATTGGCGCGGTGACCCGGACCGAGCGCACCAAAGCCCGACGCAACGGGTCCGCACGTGTGCCGCGCTGGACCGTTCACGATCAGCAGCGGCGCCGTGCAGTGGGTAGTGGATTGCATTTCGGTCAGATCGAACTGCGGATCCAGCACCGCTTGAACGGCCCCCAGGACCACCGGCATATAGTCCGGCAGACAGCCTGCCATAACGGCCGCAATCGCGACTTTCTCGACCGTGGCGATGCCCATGCCGGGACCCATTTCACCGAGCAACATGTACGGTTCGAGACCAGTGGCGAGCACCAGACGGTCGACGCGCTCCGGCGTGGGCACGACCACCGGTAATCCATCGGTGCATCCCAGTTCGTGCAGTTGTTCAAGCGCGGCGGCTTCGTCGGCGGCACTCAGCATTCAAGCCGCCTTGCGACCCAGCCGGGCCAATATGTCATCGACCACGGCTGCAGCCACGCGCTTCAAATTAGCTTCGCCGGTGCCCGCTACAGGGTGGGGCAATCGCACCCGCGGTGCATCGGGCATGCCCAGTGAACGGGCGACGAAATCGCCCTGCGGCCAGAAGTCTTCGGTCACCAGGGCAACGCTCGGCAGCCCCAGTCTGGCTATGTTGATGCCGTCACGCACGGTGCCGGTGGTACAACTGCCTCAATGACCGTAGGCGGCAATCGCCACCTGACAGGTCGCTTTAATTTCCGCAAGCATCGTATCCGGCGCCGGAATCGATGCGTTGCCCTTGTTCCAAACCTTGATGGCCGCGCCGGGCAGCTTAATGCTCAGTACTTCAGCCAGCGCCCGCAGGAAGTTTTCCGAATCCGGAAAGCCATTGGCGAGCAGGCCGATCGTTACGGGTTGCGTGTCGGTGAACTCATGGGTAAGCGTGTAAGCCTCCATCTCCGTCGCCACCTCTCCACGCGGGTCATGAAAGGTAATCATTGCTATGCTCCTGCACCTCAATTTGCGCATTTTACTCTAATGCAGGCTTCAGTAGACTGCCGCCATGATGAAAATTGCCCTGCAAAGAAGCAGAAAGAAACTGATCTTCCGTCTCCGGCTGGCGCCAAGCCTGCTGCTGCTGACATTGTATGCCTGCACCAGCCCACCCGTCGATTCGCAGCTCAACGCCGCCGAGCTGGCGCAGCGCCTGCTGATCGTCGATACCCATATCGATGTCCCCTACCGTTTGCACCGCAAACCGGCAGATGTTGCGAATGCCACGGATCACGGCGATTTCGACTACGTCCGCGCAAGCACCGGCGGGTTGAACGCGCCTTTCATGTCGATCTACATTCCAGCCACAATCGACGAAGCCGGCGAGGCCTTCGAATTCGCAGAAGCCGCAATCGACAGTGTTTACGACCTCGCCGCCACCCACCCCGATAAATTCGCGGTCGCCACGTGTGCCGCCGATATCGAACAACAGTTCAACCGCGGCGTGATCTCGTTGCCCATGGGGATGGAGAACGGCGGGCCGATCGAAGGCAGGGTCAGCAACCTTGAACATTTTTACGCACGCGGCATCCGCTACGTGACGCTGGCCCACGGTAAGAGCAATCACATCAGCGACTCGAGCTACGATACCAACGAACCCTGGCAGGGGCTCTCCCCATTCGGCCGCGAGCTGATCCCGCACATGAACCGGCTGGGCATCATGGTGGACGTATCGCACATTTCTGATCGTGCGTTCTGGCAGGTCATTGAGCTATCGAAGACACCCGTGCTGGCTTCACACTCGTCACTGCGACACTTTGTGCCTGGCTTTCATCGCAATATGAGCGACGAGATGGTAATTGCCCTTGCCGCCCGGGGTGGCGTGGTGCAGATCAACTTCGGTTCTACGTTTGTATCCAAAGTGGCCCGCGACTACGCCACCAGCCGGACCGTGGCGTTGAACGAGTATCGGCTCGCGCATCAACTGGAGCGCCAGGACCCGAGCTTGATGGCTTTCATGCAGGCCTACACAGCGACCAATCCATTCCCGTACGCCACCCTGAATACCGTGCTGGATCATATCGATCGGGTCGTCGAACTCGCGGGGATCGACCACGTCGGCATCGGTTCAGACTACGATGGCGTGGGTGATTCGTTGCCTGTTGGCCTCAAAGATGTGGCCAGCTACCCGAATCTGATCGCAGGCTTGATGAGTCGCGGCTACAAGCAACCGGACATCGCCAGGATTCTAGGTGAAAACACGCTGCGCGTGTGGCGGGCAAACGAAGCTTATGCAGCCAGCCAGGCAACGGAACTGATGTGCATCGACTGATCCTCATACTCTGCCTGACAGCGGTTGTCACCCCCGTGCTAAGCCGGGCTGCAGCTATTGACGGGCCGCCCGCGGAAGCCGATGAATTCCATTTCGTGGTGCTGGGGGATGCGCAGTTCCACCAGCCGGCCACGTTCAATCGTCTGATCGATCAGGTTCGACGCTTGCGACCGGCGTTCGTCATTCAGGTGGGCGACATGATCGAAGGCTATAACAGCGATCTCGACACCGTCGAACAAGAGTGGGATCGGTTTGCAAAGCAGATTCAACCCCTCGAGCCGATCACGTACTACCCGGTGCCGGGTAATCATGATGTTTACGGCGACGCGAAGGTACCCGACCGGGCGCTCGAGCAGCTCTATGCTGAAAAATTCGGCCCTCTCTACTTTCAGTTCAGCTACAAAAACGCGCTGTTTCTCGGGCTGAACACCGATTCCAGCGAAGGTGCGAACGCAATCAGCGGTGCGCAGTTCGACTGGCTGAAAAAGACGCTGCGGGAAAACCGGCAGCCGCACGTTTTCGTCTTCATGCACCGTCCACCGAATTTTCTGCAGAACGCTGAGGCGCTGCACACGCTGTTCAAGACTCACAAAGTTGCGCACGTATTCTACGGCCACCACCATCACTACCATTTCCGCGAACAGGATGGCGTGAAATATTCCATGACCAATGCTGCCGCTAATTCAGTGAACGAACATCCCGACATCGGCGGCTTTCGGCACCTGCTTCAGGTTTCGGTACGTGGCGATGAGGTCAACACCGCGGTCATCGAAGCGGATGCCATAAAACCCCAGGACATCGTGGCACCCGGCGACAACTATGATTTTTTTGCCCTTGACCAGCGGCTGTTACCAGATAGCGTCGCGTTGCAGAAGACGGGCGATGCGTTCAAGTTCGCCATCGAGTTGAACAACGTCAGCGCCCGCAACGTGCAGGTATTTGTGAGCTGTACGTCGGCCGACGATCGCTGGCAGATCGAACCCGCCGCCAGACCCGCATTCGAAGTGACCCGGAAAACAAAACAACGACTGACCTATCGGGCAAGCTATGCGGCGAACAGACAGCCGGAATCAATGCCCGAGTGTGTGTTCCGCGTGCCGTTTCAAACCGAGCGTGGAAAGTGGCTGGACTTTACCAAGACAGTCAACACAACCCGCTGACGCCATTTCAGGCAAACGCCGGCATCACTTCTTCGATATAGAGCTGCAGATTGTCCCAATCTACCGGCGGTCGGAACGCGATGTTAATGCCTTGAATGCCGATGTCCTTGAACTGACCGATCGTGTCGATGGCCTCCTGCGCGCTGCCGGTCAGCGAACCCTCCCCCGGAATATCGGGTTTGCGGTCTGAATTCATATAAAAACCCAGATTGACGCTGGTATCCAGACGATCGAAATCCGTGCCGTGGGCGTCGCAGGCTTTACGCAGTCGTTCGAGGCGATCGGCTGCAAGCGCAGGCGACACGTAGGGCATGTTAAACCCGTCCGCATACTTCGCCGCCAGATCTACGGTGCGTTTCTTGCCGCGTCCGCCAATCCACAGTCGCAGCCCCAGCGGTCGTGGCGCGCAGACCGCACCCCGCATGTCGTAATACCTGCCTTTGAAGTTGACCTCGTCCCCGCGCCACAGCGTCGTCACGATCTCGAGCGCCTCTTCCAGCTGATCGAAACGCTTGCCGAGCGACGGAAAACCATAACCGAAATCGCGAAATTCTTCTTCGAACCAGCCGGCGCCAATGCCCATATCGGCGCGACCATCGGACAGATGATCTATTGTGACGCCCGCCTTGGCGAGCACGCCCGGGTTGCGGAACAGCGCGCAGAAAACAAGACATCCCACGCGTACGTTCTGCGTGTAAGTCGCCAGACCCGACATGGCGGCAATACCTTCATAGCAGGGATTGCGCCGGTCCTGCAGCGGATTGGCATAAAAGTGATCCCACACCGAAACCCAGTGAAAACCGTTTTCATCACCGGTTTTCCACAGCCGTTTGAGCTCTGCCATGCTGAGGTCTTGAGGACCCGCGTGTATACCCAGCTTCATGAGTTAATCCTCTTCAAGAATTGACTTGTTGTGAATTGATTTGACTCGCATCCACAATGACATCGGCCTGTTTCAGCGCCGCGATATAATCCGCATCAAAATCCAGCTCGCGCAATATTTCCAGGGTATTCGCGCCAACATCCGGCGCCCGGCTCGGCGCACGCCTGGGCGCCTCCCGCACGTTGATCGGGCTGGCTATGGTGAGGTCATAGCCTTCTCCTTCGTCCCCGGTTTCAATCACCACGCCGGCGGCGCGCATCTGTTCATCGGTCAGCACATCCGCCATCGGCTGCACCGGGCCATGAGTGACACCGGCTGCTTCCAGCCGAGCGCTGGCCTCATCGTAGTCGAGCTGACTGAAGGCATCGCGCATTGCTGCGCGAAATTCGGTACGATGCTGCAGGATGGCTGGTACGCTGGCGAAACGTTCATCGGTCAGCCACGCTTCGCGATCCAGCGCACGGGCGAGGCCCGGATACTCACGACCTGTATTGACGATGGCGAGCACCAGGTAGCGTCCGTCACGGCATTGATGACATTCGGTCAGCGGGTTCGGCCACCCCTTTGCCTGCCGATAGGTACCGATGTCGTTGCCCGCGATCACCCCCTGCAACGCCATACCATTGGCCCACACGCCGTTGGCAATCAGCGAAGTCGACACAAAGCTGCCTTCACCGGTTTTTTCCCGCCGGTACAGACCGGTCATGATTGCGCCAAAGAACGCCGTGGCCGTACAGTGGTCACCCATGCCGGGCGCCATGCCCTGGGGCGTTTGCCCGGGTTCGCGGATAAATTCCATCAATCCGCTGCGCGCCCACCAGCCGGTGATATCGAACGCGCGCCGTTCGGCGTCGGGTCCCTCCAGACCGTACCCGGAAACATGTCCGTAGACCAGGCGGGGGTTCACCGCTTTCAGCAT
>JABDLC010000063.1 GCA_013001905.1 Gammaproteobacteria bacterium
AGCGGCCACGCGGCCGCAAGAAGAATGCAGCACAGGAGCAACTCCATTGTCCGTATTACCGTATGCGATTTTTCGACGGCTATTGTGCGCCAGCATTGGCGTCATTCTGTTGGCTCAGGCGCCGCTCGGACGGTCGCAGGCACCCATCATCCAGCCGGGCGCGCCCGGCGAGCCGGTACGGCAACTCAGCGCCGAAGAAGCGGTAGAAATTGCGGACACCAGCTATTCACCGGCTGATGTCCAGTTCATGCGGGATATGATTCCGCACCATCACCAGGCGCTCGAGATGGCGGCCCTGGCAGGCGAGCGCACGAATCGACAGGAGCTGATCGATATCGCCGGGCGCATCAATGCATCCCAAGGCGATGAGATAGCGTTCATGCAAAGCTGGCTGCGCGAACGCGGCGAAAGTGTGCCGGACCCGACTGCGCATGATGCGATGCACACGCACCACACGATGGCCGGTATGGCGACGCCGCAACAAATGGCTGACCTCGCCGCGGCAAAGGGCATCGACTTTGACCGGCTGTTTCTGCAGCTGATGATTACGCATCACGATGGCGCGGTAACGATGGTCGAGAAATTGCTGGAACAGCCGGGCTCTGCTTACGACCCGGTGCTGTTCGAGTTCGCGGGCGATATTACCAACGACCAGACGACGGAGATCGAGCGAATGAACGCGCTCCTCGTGAGCCTGTCCGCCGATCCGCGCGGCGGGCTGTCGGCCGGCCTCGATGATGCCGGGCAGGCGATTCTGAACCTCGAGCTTGTCGCGTCGCTGCCGAAGCCTGCCGGCTTTTTCGATCCACGCAACCCGGCCGAGCTGCCGTCACGGCGCTTCCCGGCGGGCGGTGACGAGTCGCAGGACGCTGATGCACCCACTGCAGAGGACGAAGAACCCGCTGAGGAAGCAGACGAGGACGGCGATCGCTCGCCGCTGTTAAGTTTTTCCAATACCGACATTGCGTTTGCAGGTAACGCCATGGTGACCGGCAGCTACCACGGCTTCAATGTCTACCGCCTCGCAGAGGACAGCCTGCCGGAACTCCTGAGCTCGGTGGTCTGCCCGGGCGGGCAGGGCGATGTCTCCATTGTCGGCGACCTTCTAATCATGTCAGTGGAACAGACCCGCGGCCGGCTCGACTGCGGACTCGAGGGCGTCGTCGAAGACGTCAGCGACGAACGCTTTCGCGGCCTTCGCATTTTCGATATCAGCGACCTTTCGCGGCCACGGCAGGTGGGCGCGGTGCAGACCTGTCGCGGTTCGCACACGCACTCGGTGGTGTCCGGGCCGGGCAAAGACGGCAAGATCATCGTCTACAATTCCGGCACGTCGTCCGTGCGTGAAGAGGAAGAGCTGGCGGGCTGCTTTGACGAATCGCCGGGCGACGATCGCACGGCGCTGTTTCGGATCGATGTCATCGAGATACCGGTAGACAATCCGTCGAAGGCGCGCATCGTCGAAAGCCCGGCCGTGTTTGCCGATGCCGAAACGGGGGTTCTCGCGGGCCTGTGGCGCGGCGGCGATCACGGTGACGAATCCCAGGAGACCTATCGCACCGACCAGTGTCACGATATCACCGTGTTCCCGACAGGCAATATTGCTGCGGGCGCCTGCTCCGGCAATGGCATCCTGTTCGATATTTCCGACCCTTTGAACCCGCAGCGTATCGACGCCGTGATCGATCCCGGCTTTGCCTACTGGCATTCGGCAACCTTCAACAACGACGGCAGCAAGGTGATCTTCACGGACGAATGGGGCGGCGGCAGCCGGCCACGCTGTCGTGCCTACGATCCGCTGACCTGGGGCGCCGATGCCATTTACGACATCGTCGATGGCCAGCTAGAGTTTCGCGGTTACTTCAAGATCCCGGCGCCGCAGGTCGAGGAAGAAAACTGCGTTGCACACAACGGCTCGATCGTGCCGGTTCCCGGTCGCGACATTTTCGTGCAGGCCTGGTACCAGGGTGGTCTTTCCGTAATTGATTTCACCGATTCCGCCAATCCGCTCGAGATTGCCTATTTCGACCGCGGCCCTATCGATGCCGAAGACCTGGTGGTGGGCGGGTATTGGTCAACCTACTGGTACGACGGCAGGATCTACGGTACCGAGATTGTCCGGGGACTGGATGTGCTGGCGCTGACGCCGAGTGAGTATCTGACCGAAAACGAGATCGCGGCAGCGCTACTTGCCGACCAAGGCGGGGTGTTCAACCCGCAGCAGCAGTTTCCTGTCCGCTGGCCGGCCGAGCCGGTCGTGGCGCTGGCGTACGTCGACCAGCTCAAGCGCGGTAACGCGCTTTCGGCAGCGGCCGCCGCCGACCTCGTCAGCGTGCTGGGTCAGTCCGCGAGGGGACTGGCCGGCGGCATGCGTGATAAGAAGCTGGCCCGCCGCTTGAAGTCGCTGGCGGCAACGGTGAAAAAAGATAGCGATGACGCCATCAACGGGAAACGAAAAGCTGCACTCGCCGACACGCTGGCCGGCATCGCGGCGCGGCTGCGCTAAAGCAAATCGGGACATGCTTAATTTAACGTATCAACGCGTTAAATTAAGAATGTCCCCATTATTCTCGTTAAATTAAGAATGTCCCCATTATTCTGAAACCGGCGGCTATCGACACCTTGACCCACTACCCATGTCCACATGCAGGTGGTCTCGGTGCTGTTCGTTGTACTCAGGGCCCAGCACCACGCGAAAGATGTTGCAGGCATCGTCGCGTGCCGCGTGCAGGAAACGCCCCAGCGGTCCTTCTGCGTGCCAGTGCTTCTCGACCGAAACAACGCGGCCGTCAGTCAGCTCAAAACCGGTGACGTCCCACGCATTCGCGTAAGCATGCTGGCTCATCGGCCCCGACGACCGGTTGTACATGCGGCGGCATGAGTAAGTGCCCGCATGGTGTATTCGAGCCAGGCCGCTTCCCAGGATTTGCTGTGCGCGATAGTCAACGCTCGTCAACCAGATATGCGCACCGGCGGCGAGCGGGCAGCGCATGGCATAGCGATCTCGTCCTGTTAGCGTCACGCCGTTGCTGGAGGCAACATGGACAGCAGTCGACCAACCGCAGCCGCCCTTGCCTGCGCGCGACTGCAGCGCGATCGTTTCGAGTTCAGCCGCCCCGGCGATAAGCCGCTGGCACCATGAATCCGGACCCATGGCAATGGTCGCGAGCTTCAGGTCGGTAGAGAAACCGGCACGATCATCGATAGCCAGTGAATGCCACGGCAGGTGCCGCGGCGCCAGCGTGAACTCGGCAACAATGCTGCCCACGACTAGCAGCAGCAGGGAGGCAAGCAGCAGCCGACGCCGATGCTGCTTATTACGCGACAACCAGCGCAGCGAGCGCCGCAATGCGAACGGTGATCTCACCAACGACCGTGCGACTTTGAGAAGCGAATTCAGGAAATCAGGGCTAATAATGCAACACCCGCCGTGTAGGTTGAGCTGCGGTCACGGGACACGATGGCACCACGGCACCCCCGTGAATGAGCGCTCGAACCCGGTCAGGCAATATCCACAGGCTAGTCACAGCGACCCGCTAACGCGTTACAGGCCGCGTGAAAAACACGCCCAACCTGTTTCTCTGCTGCCCGGCGACCGCACAGATGGCAAAGCGAATTACAGCGTGCCGAGCTCGTCCGCCGATAGTTCGGCGATGCCCAGTGACGCCGGCGTGCGTTTCGCCTCCAAGGCATAGTCGCGGTCCATGAGTACCGATGTGACCTGGATAATACTGTCGATGGTGGGTGTCCTGACGCCGACCTGCCGGGCCAGGCCGGACATGAATACCAGGCCATAGCCGACATCTTCATTCAGGTAACGGTGATCGAGCTTTGGTTGTGCACCGATACCCTGGAACCCCGGCGCGTTGCGGTACGCTTCGCCGTAATTGTCATTCAGCATGTAACCCTGGCGCATGCCCATCTGCGGGTCCGGTACGACAGTGATACCCATCTTCGCACCGATCGCAATGCGCTCCTTGTCCAGCGCCTCGATCAGCCGACCGGTCGCATCGCTGACGCCTTCCTCGTAAAACAGGAAGTCGCCGTTGGTGCCCTCTATGCGCGCCGCATTGGCGAGCGTGACGGCCGGATGAATAATCGGATTGGCATTTTGCAGGCTGGTTTG
>JABDLC010000078.1 GCA_013001905.1 Gammaproteobacteria bacterium
ACTCCCTCCGTACGACAATGACGGAGTAATAATCAGTATGTCAGTTGCGATTATCCTGGCCCTGTCCCTGTTCGGACTCGCAGTGGCCTTTTACTACTCTCGCTCGGTCAGCCGCGTTGCGATCGATATGGGTGTCGAAGATGCCGAGACACGCGGCAAACTGCGCAAGATTCATGCGGCGATCGCCGAGGGCGCGATGGCGTTCCTTAAGCAGGAATACAAGTTCATGGCCATCTTCATGGTCCTGTTCGGTATCGTCATCGCCCTCCTGATCGATGATCACCACACCGAGAACGTCAATGAGGGCATCTACACGGCCGTCGCGTTTATATTCGGCGCGATCATCTCGATCGCCAGCGGCTTCATTGGCATGAAGATCGCGACCGCGGGCAACGCTCGCACGACGGTCTCGGCCAACCAGTCGCTCTCCAGCGCATTCAATCTCGCGCTGCACTCCGGCGCCGTTATGGGCTTCGCACTGGTCAGCCTGGCCTCGCTTGGCATGCTGCTGATCTACCTCGGCCTTAAATACATAATGCCTGCCGACCTGCCACCGCACATATTGATGGAAGTCATTGCCGGCTTCGGTCTCGGCGGCTCCGCCATCGCACTGTTCGCGCGCGTCGGCGGCGGTATCTTCACGAAAGCCGCCGATGTGGGCGCCGACCTTGTGGGCAAGGTCGAGGCCGGCATTCCGGAAGACGATCCGCGCAACCCGGCCGTTATCGCTGACAACGTGGGCGACAACGTGGGTGACGTCGCCGGCATGGGCGCTGACCTGTTCGGCTCCTGTGCAGAGAGCACCTGCGCCGCGATGGTCATCAGTGCGATTGCCTTCGGCGGCAACGTCGATGCGCTGCTGTATCCGATTGTCATCTCGGCGATCGGCATTCCGGTCAGCCTGATCACGATTCTGATGGTCCGCGTCACCACCGAAGCTCAAGTGGGCCCGGCGCTGAAAAACATGCTGATCATCTCGAGCGTCATCATGGCCATCGTCATGTACTTCGTGACCGACCTGCTGGTACCGGCAGACTTCGAAATCACCGGCATCGGGTATACCTCGCTGGGCGTATACCTGTGCTTCCTGACAGGGCTCATCGCCGGCCTCGTCGTGGGCCTGCTGACGGAGTACTACACGTCAGATGCCTACAGCCCCGTTCGTGAAGTGGCCGAGTCCTGCGAGACCGGCACCGCGACCAACATCATTTTCGGTCTGGCACTGGGTTACAAGAGCGCCGTCGGCCCTTACCTCGCGATTGGCATTGCCATCTACATCCCTTGGATGCTGGCGGGCATGTACGGGATCGCCATTGCCTCGCTCGGCATGCTCGGCACGCTGGTTATCGCGCTGACGATTGACGCCTACGGCCCGGTGGCTGATAACGCCGGCGGTATCGCCGAGATGGCCGGCATGCCGGAACACGTGCGCGAGCGCACCGACGTGCTGGACTCCGCCGGTAACACGACCGCTGCCATCGGCAAGGGTTTCGCGATCGGCGCTGCCATTCTGACCTCGCTGGCTCTGTTCGGCGCGTTTCTGACCCGTGCCGATCTGCTGCTGAAAGAACAGGACCCGACCTCGGATCTTCTCAGCTCGATCAACCTGCTCGACCCGTTGGTCTTCACAGGGCTGTTCATCGGCGCCGTACTGCCGGCGCTGTTTACGGCCATGACGATGAAGTCAGTCGGCGCGGCCGCGTTCAAGATGATCGAGGAAGTGCGGCGTCAGTTCCGCGAAATTCCGGGCATCATGGAAGGCACCGGCGATCCCGACTACGCGAAGTGCGTCTCGATCTCGACGCAGGCTGCGGTTCGCGAAATGATAGCGCCCGGCGTTCTGATCATGGGTGCTCCGCTCGTCACCGGATTCCTGTTCGGCATTCAGGCCACGGCCGGGCTGCTGGCAGGCTCGCTGGTCGCCGGCGGCGTGCTCGCGATCTCTGCATCAAACTCCGGCGGCGCCTGGGACAACGCCAAGAAGTACATCGAAGCCGGCAATCTCGGTGGCAAGGGCACCGAAAATCACAAGGCAGCGGTCGTTGGCGATACGGTGGGTGATCCGCTGAAGGATACCTCCGGCCCCTCGCTGAACATCCTGATCAAGTTGTCGGCCATTCTGTCGCTGGTCTTCGTACCGTTCTTCGTGCAGTACGGCGGCATCCTGCTGAAGTTCATGTAGGAGCTAAACTTCGCAACCAAAACCAACGGTATTGAGGCGCATCAGTCTGGCGCCTCAGCGCCGGTGACATGGGCGATGGCCTGTCGGAAGCCGAGGACCATACGGTTGTTGTCCCATTGGGCGATAGTGGCGCGCGCGTTAGCGCCCAAGCGCGCGCGTACGTCGGGTTGATCCAGCAGTAACCGCAGTGCATCGGCAAGAGCGGCGGCATTGCGTTCCGGCACGACGAAGCCGTTGACATTGTGCTGTGCCAGGCCGCCAGCCGCGGCCCCGACGGCGTCGGTGGCAATGACCGGCACACCCTGATTGAATGCCATATTGACGCTCAATCCCCATGTCTCGTTTCCGGCGGGCAGGGTGATAGACGACAGGACGCAGGCCCAGGCGACTGCATAGTATTGAATCGCCTCGGCCTCAGGCACGTCACCGGCAAACCTAACCTGACCCGCAATGCCCATCTCATCTGCTGCAGCACGGAGTCTGCTTTCCTGCGAGCCGGTGCCGGCCAACACCAGCACAGCATCATCTCGCCTGAGGGCAGCAAACGCTTCCAGCAAATAGCTCAGCCCCTTGCCTTCCTCCAGCTGGCCGCTGTACAGAATGACCTTCTGACCCGCTGTCACGCCTAACTTCTGCAGGAGCGCAGCTTGCGTATCTGCACTGACGCTGTCGGCATAGGCAGAGTTGTCTAAGGCATGCGCAGCCAGAAAAATTCGTTCAGGTGGCACGCCCTCAGAGACCCAGTAGCGCTTTGAATGTTCGCCGTAGACCACAAGGGCATCGGCATGGCGGTATAGGTAACGTGTCAGCGGAAAAAACAGCCGGTGAACCGGCGATTGCAGTCGTGTCCATATACCCGACCATAAAATGAACGGTCGGCGTTTGAGACGTGCGATAAGGTAGGTTAAAAGCACGGCAAAACGACCATTCATGCACTTGATGATGACGTCGTGCTTGCCGAACCACAGTCGCGATATCAACGCTGGCGCAATACGCGCTTGCCCGACCTGAAACACATGAAGATAGGGTATCGAGAAATTAACCTGACTCGCGGCACGCTGCCATTGCAAAGGCGACATACCGCCCACTGAATAAAAATAGAAGTCCACATCATGGTGCGCGCCCAGCAACTCAAATGTGCTTATTCGGTATTGCGGACATAGATGAGCAACAAAGGCTACTTTCAAAGCACGACTCCCGACTTACGCACGTATTCGGCGTCAATCAGCAGCATTTGCATCCGGACGGAAGGAGTCCTCGGTTGTGGGTAGATCGTGCAATGCGGAGAACCAGCGATAGGTTTCCAGTGCCTCCTCGCGCGTCTCGTCATAATACTCATGGTAGAGCGCCTGCTTGACCCCCTCCTTGGTCAGCACCCGGTTTTTCTCACGCCATTTGCCGCGCTCGCGAAGTTCCCGGTAATCATCACTACCGTTGGCAGGCACCTTATACGACGTGCCGAATTTGGCATTGACACGATCCATCACCGCCACAAAATCGCCCACCACGTCCTGAAAGGTCGCAGCAACATAGTGTTCTGAGTACTCGGCAACAACACGGTAGAACAGCGAATAGTCCTTCAGTGCCCATTCCAGACTGCCCGGGGTGAATTTGTACCCGCCGCGCGACACCACCGAACTGAGGGAATCCATTGGATTGCGAATAATGACCAGACACGGCACGTTGTAGCGGGCTGCCTGAATCACTTCCAGTGGCATGTGCTTGTGGCTGCCGAAATGGCGATCGGGCATGTAAAACCGCACGCTGTTACGCGCGTAAGTATTGCCGCAGCCTCCAGCTGCTGCAACGACCATCGCTGTGTCACCGCGGATCGGTCGTGCAGAATTGCGCCCCATCAGGGTAAACAACGGGTAGTAAAAATGCGGGCGGGTCGCGAGAAACTCGTGCAGTGGCCAAAGACGCCTGTAGCCCAGCAACTTCCGGAAAGGAATATGTCGGGGCTGCGGCCTGCGTTCGCTGGGTGGCTTTTGCTCCATCCTTAACTCCTTGGCCCGTTGCTAGTTTGCGGACCACGTACTAATTGGGCTTGTCGGCGGCTGATGCAGTCCATCAACGGCTCAATATACCGCGCCATTCCCGCAGCCATTCCCTCAGCCGGTACAGCCGGGCTTTGACAAAACCGCGCGGCCCGTACTTCGGCCTGCCAGCGGGCGCATACTCCGGGCGTCCACGACGTTCGAATGCCCGGTCTTCGTGCGCTCCCCCTTTGAGTACATAGCCAAAAATGACCTGCACGTGATTACTGCCGGTATATTTTTCACGCCAGTGAAACAGCTCGTTACCTCGATACAGCACGGCCTGTCCGGGCAGCAAGTCCACCTTCGCGGCGACCTTTTCATTTTCAAAGTGCAGATACCACGGAGAGTCACGGTCGATACAGAGGGTGCAATTGATTTCATTAGTCGGCCCGTCGATATGGCGGCCTACCTTATCGCCCTTTTCAAACATGCGCGCCACGGACATACTGGGCAACAGGTCGAGTTCGGTAATATCGCTGATATGTGAGCGGACGGTGTACAGAACCGCTTCCGAGCAGGCGTCGCCCTGACCATTCATGGAAGTCCAGTCACGACCGAAGTGCGCTTCACTATGCTCGCGCACGGTACGGTAATACGATTGAAGAAACTCGCGGAAATACGGGTCTAAGATTCCGTCAACGATGACGACGCCGTCCCGCTGGAAAGCCTCCCTTGCCGCCGACCCTCTTAATGGTTGTAGCTCCATGCACCTCCTCCTATTCAGATGCCCCATTAATTTTATGTGGATGGCGCTATCTTTTATACCTCATGCACATGCACTTCAAACTACTCTGCAATTAGACGGGGGTCGTGTCACTCGTCCCTCTCAATGATGCCGAATTGAGTGCGGCGCCTCCTGAATTTGCAGCCTGATCGCCGTTAACTCGTCCCGATCAGTGATGCCGAATTGAGTGCGGCGCCTCGATAAAATTGCCCTGTATAAAGTTTACACCCAGATCACGCAGGCCATCGAAGCCCGATTCGTCTTCCACCTGCTCCGCCACGACCTTGAAGCCGACAGCGCGTGACAGGCGGGTCACAGCCGAAACCAGCTCATGATTGACGCTGTTCACGTCGAGGTTGCGGGTGCAGGAACCGTCGAGCTTGAGGAAGTCGATACCGAGCCCCTTCAGGCTCGACAAGGAGCCCACGTCGCTGCCGAAATCGTCGAGACTGAAGGTGCAGCCCATGCCGTGCAGCACGCCGATAAAGCGCCGTGCATGATCAGGGTCACGCAGCACGTCGCTCTCGCCGACTTCGAAACACACCTGCTCGGGGTTCACTCCGGAGTGATCGAGTGCTTCGACCACAAAATCGAGGAAACTGTCTTCGGCCATTGTCTGACCGGAAATGTTGATGGCCACGCTGCGCTCATCGGGCAGACGAATACTGCCGCTCGCGACTGACGCCAGCGTCGCCTGCACAACCCAACGATCGAGCGCACCGATGAGCTGATAGCGCTCGGCGGCAGGAATGAATTCGCTGGGCCGCACCAGGCCGTCGGTGTCATCCTGCATCCGCAACAGCACCTCAACGGCGGGGCCGCGCGGAATACGCCCGGCGACCGAGATAATGGGCTGCACATGCAGCTCGAAGCGGTCTTCGCGCATGGCGGTCTGCAATTTACGCAACCAGTGGATTTCGCCCCGCTGACGCGCGGCGGCTTCATCCCGTGCCGAATACATGTGCACCCGACCACGGCCCTCCTGCTTCGCCACGTAGCAGGCCGAGTCTGCTGCACTCAACGCATCTTCGAGTGAACTGGTTTTGCTGCTGATCTCGACAACACCGATACTGATGCCGATCTCGAAAATACGGTCCTGCCATACGAAGCGGTAGTCGCGGACAGCATTCACCACGTCTGCGGTGATCTGCCGCGCCTTGTCGAGCGGACAGCCCACCAGCAGCATGCCGAACTCGTCACCACCCTGCCGGGCTACCACATCAGAATCACGCACATGCTTGCGCAGCAGCGATGCCACTTCACGCAGCAGGTTGTCACCCGCCGCATGGCCGCAGGTATCGTTGACGACCTTGAAACGGTCCAGATCCATGTAGCACAGCACGTGCTGAGCATCTTCCTTGCGCGCCGACTCAATTGCGATATTCACCTGCCGCTCGAATTCACGGCGATTGACCAGGCCGGTCAGCGCATCATGTGAAGCCTGATAGCTCATCTCACGCGTCATGCCACGCAGTTCGCCCACATCGCGCATGATCACTACGGCACCGGTCACACTGCGATCCGGCGCAATAATCGGCGCTGCTGCGGCATCAATGGAAATTTCGCCGTCGCCGCCGTTTTGAATCAGCAACGCGCGCCGACCCATGCTGATACGGTGCTTCTGCACCAGGCAGCGCGCCACCGGGTCGCCGAGATCGCGCCGGTCGCCATCGTCCACGAGTTTCACAATTTCCGCGAATGGCTGACCGATGGATTCCTGACGTGAATGGCCGACCAGTTTCTCGGCCGCCTCGTTCATGTAATCGATGATGCCGTCGACGTCGGTCGTAATAACGCCTTCACCGAGCGAGTCGAGCGTGGTCTGTGCCTGCTGTCTGCCGCGACCCAGCGCCGCCTCCACACTTTTGCGGTAGGTGATATCGCGCGCCACAGTGAGAATGACCGGGCGCCCGCGGTAGCGAATACGCATCCCGGTGGCTTCAGCCCAACGGGTGCGCTCGTCGCCGTCGATCAGCTGTAACTCGTAGCGCACCCCTTTCTTGTCGCCTTCCAGCTGCTGCGCAATCAGCTTACGGGCCATCTTGCGATACGCGGGACGAATCAGGTCTGTGACTTTGCGGCCGGTGAGTTCTTCCGGGTCGACACCCAGCAGACTGCCGGCTTCCGCATTGGCAAAGAGAATCGTATCGCTGTGCACCAGCACCACTTCGGGCATGACGTTGGCAAGGTCTTTAAACAAACCCTCGCGCTGGCGCGCCTGATCGTCTTTGGCGTGCAGCGTTTCAAACAGCTGATTGATGGCCTCACCGAGCTGGTGCATCTCCTCATCATCAAACGACTCGATACGCCGGCCGAAACTGGAATTGGCAGCGACTTCCTGCAGCTCATCGTGCAGATGGCGCAACTGACGGCGCTGCGAGCGCAGGCGCCCGAGCGTAATCCGCCACGCCAGCACAAGCAGGATCACCAGGAGCAGCGCAATACCGCCCGCGATCAGTGTCGGAAGTGCCGGGTTCACAGGCGCACTCCTGCAACGCGGGCACGGCAAAAATACCCGCGTCTCAAAGCAGTTAGAGGCGCTAGTTCAATCATAATGAAAGGATACAGGAAGGCCTTGTACCGCTACCCTGCCATTCACCATAATCCCGTCTGGGACAGCCGGGCGGCTTGGTGTAATCTTCGCGCGCTGAGTGCCCGCAACGGACGCCGGAACAACACACGGAAAGCAGATGGACACCAACCTGGTTGATATGGAACAAGCACGCCACTGGATGATCAATCATCAGATTCGTCCGTGGAATGTATTTGAACCGGACGTGCTCAACGCGTTCGATGAAATTCACCGCGAAGACTTTGTACCGGAAGCCTACCGAAATCTCGCGTTTGTCGATACCGAGATTCCGTTACCGGACAACCGGCGCATGCTCAAACCGGTGCTGGAAGGCCGGTTGCTGCAGGCGCTCGAACTCACCGACGACGTTGATGTCTTGGTCGTCGGCACCGGCAGCGGTTTTTTTACCGCGTTAATTGCCTCTATCGCCCGCCACGTGACAGCGATCGACAACAGTGAAGAACTGACCAACTATGCGCAGACCAAGCTCGGGCTGGCACGCATCAGCAATGTCACGCTGACGACGGCTGATTTCGCAGACTGGACGCCCGACAAGCAGTTTGACCGGATAGTGCTCACCGGCGGGCTCGCCGTATTCGACGAGCGGCTGCCGGAGTGGCTGACCGACGGCGGGATTGCCATTGCGCCAATCGGTGAAGCACCGAGCATGAACGTCGAGCGCATTGCCCGCAGCGGCGACAACTACACCCGCACGCGCCTGTTTGAGACCGTCGTGCCGGAACTCCGGGACACCGTCGAACCCTCTGATTTCCGCTTCTGAGCAGGTCACTATGATCAACGAAATTTCCGCCCAGGATGCCGCTGCCGCGCTGAATGCGGACGACACACTCCTGCTGGATGTACGTGAACCCATCGAACTTGAGAGCTCCGCTATTGCCGGCGCCATGCACATTCCGATGAACGAAATACCGGCACGGCTGGACGAGATCCCGCGTGATCGCACTGTGATCTGCATGTGCCATATCGGTGGTCGCTCCATGCAGGTGGCCGGGTTTCTGGCCGCACAGGGCTACGAGCAGGTGCTGAATCTGGCCGGCGGCATCGAGGCATGGGCGCAGGACGTAGACCCCGGCGTGGTGAAGTAGCGGTTTAACGATAGCCGGTGCCACGCTAGTATCGACCGGATATAAATGCCCACTCTTCCCGCGGGCATAGTTCTAGTATGATTGCGACATGAATACATCGTCTGCCAGCACTCGCACGGGTCATCGTATGAAAGGAATCATCAAAACAGCTGCGCTTGCGACAGCATTGCTCACTGCAAGCATCGCTCAGGCGGAGGACCTCAAAAATATTTATCAGCAGGCCTTGCGCAATGATCCGGCTATACGTGAAGCCGAAGCCAACATGCTTGCCACCATGGAGCAGTATCCGCAGGCACGAGCGAATTTATTGCCGCAGTTGTCTTTCGGCGGCCGCTGGCAAACCAGCGAATCCGACGGCATTACCTCAGATACGTTTAACCCTCCACAGGACCTCACGACCGAAACTGATCAGACAACCTGGTCATTCGATTTGCAGCAAACATTATTCAATACAGACCAGTGGCGAAGAATGCGGGCAGCAAGCACAACTGCCGCGCAAGCCGGGGTCGATTACGAGGTGGCGAGACAGGATCTGATCATTCGTGTGGCGGACGCCTATTTCAACGTGTTGGCGGCGCAAGACACACTCGCATCAGAACAAGCCGCTCTGGAAGCTATCGGTCGACAACTGGAACAGGCAGAACGCCGGTTTGAGGTCGGGCTGATCGCGATTACGGATGTTAAAGAATCGCAAGCTGCATTCGATGATTCCACAGCACTTGAGATAGCGGCTCGTCGTTCTCTTGCGAGTGCCAAAGAAGCACTTCGGGAGGTGACCGGCGAGTATCCGGACACACTGGCAAGCCCCGCTGAGGAATTCCCACTCATACCGCCGGAACCCGCAGTGGAGCAAGACTGGGTGGATATAGCGCTGCAACAAAACGCG
>JABDLC010000080.1 GCA_013001905.1 Gammaproteobacteria bacterium
GCGTCTCGCCGGTCAGTCAGACGCTCAACCAATCCGGCAATTCGAGGCCCTTCGACGCGAGAAACTCCCGATTGAACAGCCGCTCGCGGTAGCGCAATCCTGAGTCGCACAATATCGTCGTGATCACGTGACCGGGCCCGAGTTCTTTGGCGAGCCGTATGGCGCCGGCCACATTGACGCCGCTGGAGCCGCCAAGGCACAAGCCTTCGTAGCGGATCATGTCGTACACCAGTGGTACCGATTCGCTATCGGGGATCTGGTACGGGATATCGACCACCGTATCAGCGAAGTTGTCGGTGATGCGGCTGGTGCCGATCCCTTCTGAGATCGAACCGCCCTCGGCTTTGAGTTCACCGGTCGTGAAGTAGTTGAACAACGCCGAACCGGTCGGGTCGGAGATGCCGATTGTTACGTCCGCGCTGTGGGCTTTGAGCCCGCGTGAAATGCCGGCCAGCGTGCCGCCGGTGCCGACGGCGCAGATGAACGCATCAACTTCGCCGTTGGTTTCATCCCAGATTTCCTGTGCGGTAGTCGCTTCGTGAAATACACGATTGGCGACGTTGTCGAACTGGTTAGCCCAGAGGGCGCTGCCCGGGTCTTTCTCATTCAATTCTTCTGCAATGCGCCGTGACTGATGTACAAAATGACCGGGGTCTTTAAACGGGCAGGCCGGCACCAGGCGCACATCGGCGCCGAGCGCTTTTAGCGTGTCGACTTTGTCCTGACTCTGGTTGTCCGGCATGACGATCACGGTCGGGTAGCCGAGCGAGTTGCCGACCACCGTGAGCCCGATACCCGTGTTTCCGGCGGTGCCTTCGACGATAGTGCCGCCGGGGCGCAACAGGCCCTTCGCTTCCGCGTCACGCACGATACCGAGTGCAGCACGGTCTTTCACAGACCCGCCCGGATTCATGAATTCCGCCTTGCCAAGTATTTCACAGCCGGTTTCGTCTGAAAGACGGTTCAGGCGTATCAGTGGTGTTTTGCCGATACGGTCGGTCAACCGCATCCCTTTTAATTCAGTCATGTCGGATTTATTAGTTTTCGATGGAGGCCAGCAGGTCGGCCTGATGTTCTGCGATTAACGGCTCGATCACCGCTTCAAGTCCGCCGGCCATGATTTCATCCAGCTTGTACAGCGTGAGATTGATACGGTGATCCGTCACGCGTCCCTGCGGGTAATTATAAGTGCGGATGCGTTCTGAGCGGTCGCCACTGCCAACGAGACTCTTGCGTGTTTCGGCCTGCTCTTTGGCCTGCGCCTGCTGTTGCTCGTCGTAGAGTCGTGCAGCCAGCAATGACATGGCGCGGGCCCGGTTCTTATGCTGTGAGCGTTCGTCCTGGCACTCCACAACGATACCGGTAGGCAAATGCGTGAGTCGCACGGCGGAATCCGTTTTGTTGACGTGCTGTCCGCCGGCGCCGGATGCGCGGTAGGTGTCCACGCGTAAATCCGCCGGATTGATGTCGATTTCCTCAATCTCCGCCGCCTCCGGCAGGATGGCGACAGTGCATGCAGAGGTGTGAATGCGGCCCTGTGACTCGGTTTCAGGCACTCGCTGTACCCGGTGCGCGCCGGACTCGAACTTCAGGCGCGAGTACGCACCATTGCCGACCACGCGACTGATGATCTCTTTGAAGCCACCGTGTTCGCCATCGCGCTGGCTGAGTATTTCCAGTTGCCAGCCCTGTTGCTCAGTGAAGCGCTGATACATCCGAAACAGATCGCCGGAGAAAATCGCTGCTTCATCGCCGCCCGTGCCCGCGCGTATCTCCAGAAAAATATTGGCGTCGTCGTTGGGGTCTTTGGGAATTAAATGCTTGCGTAATTCGCTCTCGAGTTCGGCGCGTTGCTTTTGCACCGCGTCGACCTCTTCTTTACCCATCGTGCGGATTTCTTCATCGCTGTCATCCAGCATTTCTTCCGCGGCCGCGAGGTCTTCGCCTGACTGCTCGTATTTGGCGAACAACACGGCCACGGGTTCCAGACGCGCGTATTCCTGCGACAGATTACGAAATTTATTCTGGTCGCCGATGATGTCGGGATCTGACAGCAAGCCGGCGAGTTCTTCGTGCCGACCCACCAACTGCTGCAGATTATTAAGGAGTGACTCTTTCATGCGGCGGACGATATTAGCAGCTTGTTGCGGTTATGATGACTTATGACTTACGGATTCATGCGTGCCATCGCCTTGCTGGCTGTGGCCTCGCTGACAGCGTGTGTGGGCCCCGGCGGAATTGGACGCGATGGCCCGAGCCCGATTGAAGAGCAGTTGCTGGCTGAAATCGCGCTTGAGCGCGGCGACTACCGGACCGCGGTCAACAAATACCTGTACGTTGCGCGCAGTTCCCGGGACGTTGACTACGCCCGCCGCGCAACCGCGCTGGCATGGGATTACGGGTTCGACGCGCACGCGCTGAGTGCCGTCGAGCGCTGGTTGGAACTGGATCCCGAAGACGTGGCGGCGCACGGCTACCGGGTGCGGCTGGCGACCCGGTTCGGGCGCACTGATGATGCGCTGGAAAGCCTTAATATGTATCTCGGTGACCCGGCGATGCGCCGCGATGCCGACTATGTGCTGCTCGCGACCGACTTGCTGACCGCGCCGCGTCAGGCCGCGGAATTATTCACACGGCTGGAGGCAGATTTTCCGGAGTCTGCCGGTATCCAGCGCTCGCTTGCCGAGCTTACCGCGCAAACCGGCGACGTCGCAGCTGCGATTGGTTACGCGCGCAAGACTATTGCCTTGCGTCCGGACTGGAATTCCACGCGAGCCTGGTTTGCTCGCTTGTTGTTGTTAAATGACGAACGTTCCAGTGCCTACGAACAAATGGCATTCGCGCTGGAACGCGAACCGGGTGTCGAATACGAGCTGGAATTCGTGAGACTGCTGGTCGCGGCGGAGGAATTTGAGAGCGCCGCCGAACGACTACAGCGTGTCGCCGAACGCTACCCCGACGAGCCGGCAGTGACGCTCGTGGGTGCGGCGTTGCTGACCGAAGCGGGCCGCCGAGATGAAGCCACTGCGCTCTATGGAGCGATGCGCCGGGCAGGCAACTGTCGCAGCGAGTGCTACTGGAATCTGGGTGCGCTTGCGTACGATCGTGGCGATTACGCTGAGGCAATCGAGTTGTTTCGTAATGTCGGCCCGGGGGCCCGGCTGGAATCTGCGGTCATCGCCGAAAGTCAGACCCGCTTCGCGATGGGTGAGACGGATGCTGCGATCGCTGTGCTTGAGACTTTTGCGACTGATTATCCCAAACGACGCTTTGCGGTCACTGAAACGAAAGCCTCGTTGCAGAGCGTCGCCGGCCGGCATGATGAAGCCGTCGAAACCAGCATGCTGGCGCTGGAATACCAGCCCTGGAATGAATCGGTCTGGCTCGCCCACGGCGCCATCCTCGAGCAGGCCGGTCGCATGGACAGCGCGCTGGAAGCGTTCCGCCGAGCCTGGGAAATTGCGCCGCAACGGTCTACAACGCAAAACGCTTACGGCTATACGCTGGCGCTGACAACAACTCGTTATGCGGAGGCCGAGGCGCTGATAGCGGCCGCGCTGGAGCAGGACCCGCAGAACCCGGCGATCATGGACAGCATGGGCTGGGTACTGTTCAGGCAGGGGCGCCTGGCGCAGGCGCGAGTCTGGCTGGAGCAGGCTTGGCAGCTCATGGCTGACCCGGAAATTGCGGCGCATTTAGTCGAATTGCTGTGGTCTGTCGACGAGCCGGAGGCAGCCACGGCGCTGCTTGACGAGGCCGCGGCACTGTTCCCCGACAGTCCCGCTTTGCAGGACGTGCGCGAGCGGGTGACACGCTAATGCGACTGCGCACGCTGCGGCCGCTGTTGCCGGCAATGCTCATACTGAGCGGTTGTACTTCGCTGCAGACTGCAACGACGCCGGCGACCGACTGGGACGCGCGTCGCGCGAGCCTGCTACAGCAGCCGAACTGGTCGCTGACCGGGCGCGTCGCGATCCGCACCGTCGACGGGGAGGGCGGTCAGGCGCGTCTCAGCTGGACGCAGTCGGGCGAGGCCACGCAACTACAACTGGCGGGGCCTTTCGGCGCAGGTCGCGTGGATCTGTCGGTCACGCCGGTAGCGGTAACTCTGCAGACGGGGGATGGGCAGGCGGTCCGTTACGCGGGCCCTGAAGCCGCCGAGCAATTCATGGATGAACAGCTGGGCTGGTCGTTTCCGGTGCGCAGTGCGCGCTACTGGATGCTGGGTTTGCTCGATCCCGCTGCGCCCGGCGAGCGTTTGTTTGATGACGCAGGCGGACTGACGGCACTGCGACAGCATGGCTGGGACATATCGCTGAACCGCTACGCAACGGTTGATAGCCTGCTGCTGCCGACCCGTCTGACGCTGGAAAATCCGCAATTGCGGCTCAAGACGGCGATTAGCAACTGGGCCATTGCGGAGCTCAATTGACAGTGCTGCGCGGCCTGCGCACAATAGCCGCGCCTGATCGGGGGGTCGGCGATCCGCTGTTTTGCGTATCCGGATTCGGCATTACTGGGGCGTAGCCAAGCGGTAAGGCATCGGGTTTTGATCCCGTGTATCGCAGGTTCGAATCCTGCCGCCCCAGCCAATTTTTTGCTGTTTCAGATCGCCGATCGCACACAAACCGGGCCTATAGCCAACAACGCAGTCACTGAAAGCGAGTTTTCGTGAATAACCAGACGCAGGACGCTCTCGCCAATATTTCCCTACTGACGGGCAACGCCAATCCCGAACTGAGCCGGCGCATCGCCTTCGCGCTCAATCTGCCGCTGGGCAAAGCGCAGGTGGGGCGCTTCAGCGACGGTGAGATCAATGTCGAAATACTCGAGAACATTCGCGGTCGCGAAGTGTTTATCGTGCAGTCGACCTGTCCGCCCGTGAATGACAACCTGATGGAAATGCTGATCATGGCGGACGCCTGCCGGCGTGCTTCAGCCAACAGCATCACCGCCGTGATTCCCTACTTCGGGTATGCACGTCAGGATCGCCGCCCGCGCGCGGCGCGCGTGCCGATTACCGCGCAACTGGTAGCGAGCATGATCGGCGCGGCGGGCATCAATCGCGTGCTGACGATTGATTTGCATGCCGATCAGATTCAGGGCTTTTTCCCGGTGCCGGTCGACAACGTTTACGCGTCACCTGTCTTACTCGGTGATGCCTGGAAGCAGGACCGTGCCGACATGGTGGTCGTGTCTCCGGATATCGGGGGTGTGGTGCGTGCCCGGGCGCTCGCCAAGCGCCTCGACGATGCCGAGCTGGCCATCATCGACAAACGCCGGCCGCGGGCCAACGAGAGCCAGATCATGAACATCATCGGTGATGTAACCGGCAAGAACTGCGTGATGATTGACGACATGGTCGACACGGCCGGCACGCTTTGCAAAGCAGCAGATTTTGTTAAAAGCAAAGGGGCCAAGAGCGTGCGGGCATACATTACCCACCCGGTGCTGTCCGGCCCCGCCATCGAGCGCATCAATGAGTCTCATCTTGATGAAATGGTTGTGACCGACACGATCCCGTTGAGTGCGGAGGGCGCGGCCAGCCCCAAGATCCGCCAGCTGGGCGTTGCCGAGCTGCTGGCTGAAACGATGCGCCGCATTGCGCTGAACGAGTCCGTCAGCTCCCTTTATCTCGACTAGTTTTCTGCGGGCGGTTTTCTGCTATGATCGCGCGCCCCTGCCGCATCCCGGCCGGGGTCAGAGCTGTCGGGCGGTCGAAGCCCGGAGCGCTGATTCAATACACTCTGGAGAGTAACCATGGTTCAAGCATTTAATCTGGTTGCGGAATACCGGGAAGACACAGGGAAAGGTTCGAGCCGCCGCCTGCGTCACGCTGGTAAAGTCCCCGCAATCATCTATGGCGCCGGCCGCGAGCCGCGCGCACTGACCTTTGACCACAATGACCTGCTGCGGGCTGCTGAAAACGAAGCCTTCATGTCCAGCGTTCTGACGGTCAAGGTCGGCCCCAACGAACGCAGCACCATTATTAAAGATATTCAGGTACATCCGGCAAAGCGCCAGATCCTGCATATCGATTTGCAGCGCATCGTTGACGATGAAGAAATTCGTATGGAAGTGCCACTGCACTACATTAACGAAGAAGGCGCGCCGGGCGTCAAAGCCGGCGGCAGCATCTCGAAGATCTTTGTCGAGGTCGAAGTCGAGTGTCTGCCCAAATACCTGCCGGAGTACCTTGAAGTTGATGTCGGTGCCATGGAGCTCGACGACATGTTGCATTTGTCGGACATCAAAACACCGGAAGGCGTCACGCTTACAGCGCTGGCGCAGGAGCCGCCTGCTGATGAGACGATCTGCTCATTGCATGTCATGCGTGTTGCCGAAGAGCCGGAAGAAACCGACGAGGCCGAAGAGGATGCAGCGGACGACGCAGCAGCCGACGAAGCGAAAGACGAGAGCGGCGAAGAGGGTGGTTCAGAAGACTAACCCTCCGCGTAATACGCTCACTAAGAAGCCCCGCATTGCGGGGCTTTTTTTTGCGCCAGACTGACGGCTATCGGGTAGGGCTGTCACTGGCCGTTCGCCTGCGCCGTCCATGGCTTCGGCTCACTTCAGACTCCGGCGGCTCCGCATCCTGCTCCGCTCGCCTGCGTAGACCCGTGACAGCCCCACCCGACACCCGCCAAACCGGGCAAAAAAAATGACGCGAGTGCTACTATTCGCCGCGCTATGAATCTCTCCGTCATCGTCGGGCTCGGTAATCCGGGCGACAAATACACCGCCACCCGTCACAACGTGGGTGTGTGGCTGCTGGAACGTGTGGCCAGCGCCAACGGCGGCACCCTGAAGGCGGAAAAGAAAGCCATGGGTGACGTGGCCCAGGTCGTGATTGCCCACACCAATCTGCGCCTGCATCGCCCGTCCACCTACATGAATGAAAGCGGGCAGGCCGTACGTCGCATGCTGGATTTCTACAAGCTTGAGCCTGAGCAGATGCTGGTGCTGCACGATGAACTGGACATTCCGCCGGGTGCTGTGCGTCTGAAGTCAGGCGGCGGGCACGGCGGTCACAACGGTCTGCGCGATATCGTCAAGCACTGTGGCCGCGACTTCATGCGGCTGCGCATCGGTATCGGTCACCCGGGTGAAAAGTCACAGGTCAGCGGCTTCGTGCTGAAGCCGCCGCCGAAGAGTGAAAAACAGCTGATTGACCATGCGCTGCCCGATGCGGAACGCGCGATCGAGGTGCTTGCCAGAGACGGCCCCGAGAAGGCGATGCTTTACTTACACAGCCGCTGAGTTTAGCCGGGCGAACGAACTTTAAATAGGCGTCGGTGCAGCCGCACCCGGTGCGTAATGCGGGAACATGGCAAACAACTCCGCAACGGCGGCGCGCACGCTGGCGTTCACGTCTGCCAGTACAGTGTCATCGATCCGGTTGACCGAGATGCCTTCCCAAACCACGTTTTTTGATCGCGCATCGATCAGGATCAGGTGCAGCGAACCCTCGGTGTACTGGCTTACGCGGTCATAACTGCGACTGCCGTAAATGCCGTAATAGGGGCTTCTGCCCCAGCCGTAGCCACCGCTAATGCCGACCGACGGACTGTTGCGGACTTTCTCTTTCGAAGCCTGACGAAAATTGAAGATCAAATCCGGGTTCTCGGTGTCTTCGACATAGCCGCGCGCGGCCATGCGACTGCGGGTTTCGCTGATCAGGTACTGGCTGAGTAGCGAACGGACCTCTGCCTTGTCATCGGTTTCCAGTGATTCCGCAAATGCGTAGGTACTGTAACGGTCAAATTCCGCCAGCGGGCTCTCATTGCTGAAATGTTTCGGATACGTGGCGCACGCGCTGAGGATCAGCGCGATGCTCGAAATCAGCGTAGCGACAAATACAGGCTTACGGTTTGAAAGTTTGGTGCGCATAGTCATCTCCTTGGCAGTAACTAAGACCGCCGCGACCCGCAGGGGTTCCGTGGCCCGGACACCCGTGGCGAGCCCGGATTTTACACCAGCCTTACACTACACCAGCGTTTTACGTGCCAGTTCAGCACCGGCCCCCAGCGCCTGCACCTTGGCCAGCGCAATCTCATAGGAGATCGGCGTCATGCCGCAATTGGTGCAGGGCAGAATGCGCTCCGCGTCGACATACTTCATCGCCTCTTTGATCGTAGCGGCCACTTCTTCCGGTGTCTCAACGTGGTCTGCCGTCACCGCAACGGAGCCCACCATGATCTGCTTGTCGCTCAGGTGACGCATGACTGACAGCGGCACATGCGAACTCGCGCACTCGAGTGATACCTGGTCAATTGCACTTTTGTTCAGTGCGGGGAAAATTTCGTCGTACTGGCGCCATTCGTCGCCGAGCGTTTCTTTCCAGCGGATATTTTCCTCAATGCCGTAGCCGTAACAGATGTGTACAGCCTTGGTGCACTGCAATCCTTCGACGGCGCGATTCAGCGTATCAATTCCCCATTCGTTTACATCCTTCATGAACACGTTGAATGCCGGTTCGTCGAACTGCACCACGTCGGCGCCCGCTGCTTCGAGCTCTTTGGCTTCGGTGTTGAGAATTTCTGCAAACGCCATCGCCATCTCCGGGCGGCTGCCGTAGTGAGCATCGGCGATTGTGTCGCAAATGGTCATCGGGCCGGGCAGGGTGATTTTCAGCGGCTTGTCCGTCAGGGAGCGGGTGTATTTGAAGTCTTCGACAAACACAGACGCGGGACGCCGCAGTGCTTCTGTGACGGTGGGGACTTCGAGGTCATAGCGATTGTCGCGTATGCCCATGACCGTTTTCTTGTCCTGATCGATACCCTCGATGCCCTCCAGAAAACTGTGCACAAAATGGCGCCGGTACACCTCACCGTCGGTGAGCACCGCGATACCCGCCTGTTCCTGATGTTCGATCCATTCGCGACAGGCGCGTCGCTGGCCTTCTTTCAGCTCTTCACCTTCGAGCTTCCAGCCGCCTTTGAGTTTTTCCGGCTCAGCAAGCCAGTCGGGACGCGGCAGGCTGCCGGCTATCGTGCTTTCGAACATGAGAGAACTCCGCTGTGCGCTACCGCGCATGATTTGTGGTCAGGGCTGGGATGCTAAGCCCACCGGTGGGCCGCTGAGAGAATTCCTCCCGGAGATTTCGCACGGTGGACGGCATCGGCTACTATTGCGCCCCCTGTCACCCCAGCCGAGCTTCGGACCTCACTTCATGGCCATACAATGCGGAATCGTCGGGCTGCCCAATGTCGGCAAGTCCACCCTGTTTAACGCGCTGACCGCAGCCGGCATCGCTGCCGAGAACTACCCGTTCTGCACGATTGATCCCAACGTCGGTGTGGTGACCGTGCCTGATGCGCGTCTGGCTGAGTTGGCCCGCATCGTCAGCCCGGAAAAAGTATTGCCGGCCACGGTCGAGTTCGTCGACATTGCCGGGCTGGTGGAAGGGGCATCCAAAGGCGAGGGCCTGGGCAACAAGTTTCTTGGCAATATTCGCGAGACGCACGCGATTGCGCACGTGGTGCGCTGTTTCGAAAACGATGACATCACCCATGTCTCCACCGGCATCGACCCGCTGCGCGATATTGAGGTGATCAACACGGAATTGATGCTGGCGGATCTCGAGTCTGCGAGCAAAGCACTCGACCGGGCCGGCAAGAATGCGAAAACCGGCGACAAAAAACTGGTCGCGTATCGTGATTTGCTGCAGCGGGTTGTCGATCATCTGGATAGCGGCCAGCCGGTGCGGACATTGGCTGCCACAGACGAGGAATTTGCGGAGCTGTCCGAACTGCACTTTCTGACCGTCAAGCCGGTGATGTACATCGCCAATGTCGATGAAGACGGTGTCGGCGGCAATGCATATGTCGACAAAGTGAGCGAGCACGCGCAGGCTGAAGGTGCCGGTGTGGTCGTGGTCTGTGCCGCTATTGAATCAGAAATCGCCGAGCTCGACGGCGACGACAAACAGGCTTTTCTTGACGATCTCGGTCTCGAGGAGCCGGGGCTGGATCGGGTTATACGCGCGGGCTACGAGCTGCTCGGGCTGGAGACTTACTTCACTGCAGGCCCCAAGGAGGTCCGTGCCTGGACCATACGCAGGGGGTACACTGCTCCTCAGGCGGCCGGCGTCATCCATACCGATTTTGAGAAAGGCTTTATCCGCGCGGAAGTGACCGGCTACGATGACTTCATAGGCTGCAACGGTGAGCAGGGCGCTAAAGAGGCGGGCAAGCTGCGTCTTGAGGGCAAGGACTACGTGGTGCAGGAAGGTGACGTGATGCATTTCAGGTTTAATGTCTAAATTCAATGTCTGATCTGCTCGAAAAATTATCGACCTTCGGTATGTCGATCGGCGTAGTCGCGCTGCTCGGCGTCCTCGTTTTTATAGTGCAGCGGCATCTGCTAAGCGCCTACGCCGACAATCCTTCCAAACAGCATTACCGGCAGCTCATCACGATTGGTATCTGTATTCTGGCGTTAATCATCGCCGTATTGCTCATGCCTGTTGGCGACGAAATGCGCGGTCAGCTGCTGGGTTTTCTGGGCATCCTGCTCAGTGCGACCCTTGCGCTGTCGAGTACCACCATCGTCGGCAATGCGATGGCGGGCTTGATGGTGCGCTTTCTGGGTAGTTTCGATATCGGTGACCACATACGTGTGGGCGAGTACTACGGTCGGATCTCCAGCATGGATTTGCTCCATGTCGAGATTCAGACCGAAGACCGCGACCTCACCACGCTGCCTAATTTGTTTATGGTGGCGAATCCCGTCACCGTACTGCGTAATTCGGGCACATTGCTGCACGTCGAAGTGTCGCTGGGTTACGACGTGCCGCGACAGCAGGTAGAGGCGGCACTTATCGATGCGGCCGAACGTACCGAACTAGAAACCCCGTTTGTGCAGATTTTGAGCCTGGGTGATTTCTCCGTGGTGTACCGCGTGTCCGGGTTGCTGTCAGACATTAGCAAGCTCATCTCTACACGCCGGCGACTGCGAGCAGATACGCTGGATGCGCTGCATGATGCCGGCATTGAGATCGTGTCTCCCAACTACATATTCACCCGTCAGTTGCAGGACGATGTGCAGATACGCCCGGATGCGGCGCATGGGCCGCGGGCGACTAATGACCACCCCGCTCCTGACGATGTTGTGTTCGATAAGGCAACGATGGCTGAAGAAGTCGCCGACATGAAAGCGGCCTATACCGAGCAAAGTCAGAGATTGCTGGAGATCGAGCAGGAGCTGAAGAGCGCCGGACCCGGTGAGGAGCGTCGCCCTCTCAATCTGGAAAAGAAAAAGCTGGAGGCCGCCATGGCCCGTGCCGCTAAACGGATCGAGGGCGCCGAGGCACAGCTTGTGGAGGAAAAGAAGTAGTCAGCATTGACATGCGCTGCCGGGGGTCCGAAAATTCGCGCCCTTTAGCGCAATCCACACACTTTAACGTGGTGATGTAGCTCAGCTGGTTAGAGCACGGCACTCATAATGCCGGGGTCGGTGGTTCAAGTCCACCCATCACCACCATTCCTCTTTTTGCGCTAATCTTCCTGCAGTAAAAAAAGCAATATCATTGCAGCGGGGAGAGCGTCATGAGCGAAATCGATTCACCAGAACTGAACCGTCGTGATCTGATGACACGACTGGCGGGCATCATGCTGTTGACCGGTGCGTCGACAGGCAGTGAGAAAGTAGCGGCCGGCGGGCACACGATGCCGGAGTTTATCGGTTATCCGCCGAGTGACCCGGGGCTGTTCGCCGAGATTGATGCCGTGCTAAAGCGCACTGAGGAAATCTGGTTGTCGCAGGAATGGTGGCGGTTGCCGGTAGAAATCTGGGACCGTGAAGACCCGACCCCGATCTACGTGGCGGAAGAGTTGTACAACGTCATGGTGGGGTGGGACACGCTCGACCGTTATATCTTTCCGCCGAGCAAGGGTCTCGATGCGTTTCGCTGGGGCTACTCCAATTTGTTTGTGAAATATCTCGCGCCGGGTGTCGCGCTCGCGCTGTACGACCACTGGTTTGAAATCAAGATCCGTGCGCCCGGGCCGATTGGCAAGCCACGGCACGGCTTTGATCGAGTGCTGTCGATCTACAACAAGCGCGACGACGGCTGGCGCCAGTCACTGTATGCGCAGTGCCCGCTCGGCCCGGATACCTATGCACGACGTATGGCGGAAAAACTGGTTGGCGACGACTGGGACGAGTTCTATGAAGAGGTTAAGAAGAAAGACATTCAGGACCCGCGTCTGAAACGCCCGATTGAGCCGAGGCAGCAACAAGCGGCCCCGCGGCCTGCGCCGCAACAGTCGGCGCCGCAGTCAGCGCCACAGTCGGCACAACCCGCCGCGCGCCCGGTACCGCAGGCGGCAGACCCGCGCAAACCTATGCCGAGTAATTCCCCGCCGCCCAAAGTGCCGCCCAGTGCACCCGAAACTACGCCGTTACCCACCAGTGTGCTGGAGGAGGCCGCCGAAGAGGTGCCGCGTCAACTGCGGGGTGTGCCGGGTCGCCCGCCGCAATAGTAGTAATGTCGGGCAGTTACAACGGGCCCGCCTAATTACTGTTAAATAACAGGAGCTTACATAACTCCGGAATTTGCCTTTCGCTCGCGTCTGGGTGATATTTGCAGCTTCTGAAAACGGTAAACCCGGTGAAAGCCGGGGACACAAAGCCACCGGTCTACGGACGATTCGAGAAGAACGTCTACGACGGCGGGGTTGCCAGGAGCGGCGCATGAGTAATGCAGTAACAAACGATCTCTATTCCGATGTCGTGGGAGCAACGCGCTCCCGAAAACCTAAACACACTGCCAATCAGATCGTCACGGTTACGCCGAAGTCGGCCGACGAAATCGCGGCTGTACTGATTGATCCCGAGCGTTATCCGACGCCGGTGCGGCCCCGCGGGTCGGGCAGCTCGACCACCCGGGCAACGCGCATGGTGACCGGCACCGTCATCGACATGACAGGCCTTACCCATGTGCTCGGGCGCACTGCAGATACCATTACCGTGCAGGCCGGGATCACGATCCGCGACCTGCTCGATTATCTGGAGGAAGACGGCTACGAGCTGAGCTGTCGCAGTAGCAATAACGACCGGACGGTCGGGGGCGCTGCCAGCAGCCCGACCTTCAGCAATGCCCTGGAAGGCGATGTCGGAAATTTCGCAGCGGGCGTGGTCAGCCTCACCCTCATTAATGCGCTAGGCCGCAAGGTCGACGTCAATAGCCGGATGGCTGAGTTGCTCAGTTTGTCGCGCAACAGCTACGGGCTGCTCGGCGTGATCTACTCCGTCACGTTGCGAATACGACCTATCGTGTGTTGCGTCACCCGGCACAGCAGAACCGAATTCGATGAGTTTGCACGACTAGTGCCGGCGCTGACGACCAACGATGCAGGCCTGCACGCCACCTGCAACCCGTTCAAAGACAGGGTCGATATTGAGCAGCGCTGTCCGGCTGATCAGACGTCGCGTTTTCGAATGCTGCCGGCGAAGCTGCTCGATTGGTCGCCGAGTGTGGTCGTGCCTCTCGTGATGGAGCAGACCGGCAAGTTCCGCAAACTGCTGACCGAGGGCACGGAAACCAATTGCTGCTGGTTTTTCCCGGCCCACACATTCGCGAATGCCATCCTCACCTACCAGAAGTTTTGCCTCAAACATCATCGCGAGACGCGTTACCGCTGTGATCTGGCGGCGGAAGTCTGGCGGGTGGCGCAGGATGACAGTAGTCTGCTGTCGCCGAGTTTCGACGGACCGGCCTTTGCGCTGAATATCCGCTCGACCCGGCGCGAGGGCTGGGACGACTTTCTGCTGGGCTTTGCCGAGTTTGCCGCGCACTTTCGCGGGCTGCCCGTGTTTAATCAGACGCCGTCGTTTCGTCCCACCTATGCGAGGCGGATTTACGGCGAGCGACTGCACCGCTTTCGCGCGATGCGGCAGCGGCTGGACCCCGAAGATCGCTTGTTAAATCAATATTTTGCGGAGCATCTGGGGTGACGCGTTTGACGCCGTAGCAAGGCCGGTGGTTATACTGAACCCGTACTCAGGTGTACGTGGAGGAAGCAGATGGATCCGTTAGCGATTGTTATCACTCTTGCACTGGCTGCCACGAGCATTGCGTTACTGCTCGGTCTCATGTCCATGGGCAGTCCGTCCACCAACCGGGTTGCGAGCACCCCGCTGATGTGGGCGCGCGTCGGGTTTCAGGGTTTTACGTTGGTGTTACTGATCGTCGCCTTTCTGCTGCAAAACTAGGCGGCCTGACTCAGCGGCGGTGACGCTGCAAAATCGCGTCGCCCCATTTTTCGTCGATCTGTGCAAACAGCTCGGGCGCGTGCTGCTCGAGCAGAGCGCGACTGTATTCCGGGTAATTCTCCGGGCCGCCTTCTTCCGGCCACTGACGGGTGGCATCGATCACGATCTTGCTGGTGCGTTCCCGCTCGGGAGCGCTGGGCTCGAGCGGCATGCCCGGTAATTCCTCAAACACATAGCTGGCCGGGTGAGCCTGCCAGCGCGTTGCGAATGCCATAAACCGGTCGCTGTTTTTCCAGAGGTCGACATCGGCATCGACCATGATGACGATTTTAAAAACGGGAATAAGCTGCGCCAGTCGCTTACCGATCTCCAGCGCTTCGCCGGGCTTCTGTTTGTTGACACTTATATAAGTGACGCTGTCGAGGTAACGATAGTCCGTGACACTCGGCATGAAGCGCTTGAGGCCGGCGACTGTCAAAGCCGCGCCCGGCGCTTCAATCAACGGCCGGCTGACGCCGGTGAAATCATTCGTTATCCACGGGTCGCGGCGGTGTGTGATGCGCTCGACGGTCATGGTGAACGCGTTCTGGTAGGGTGCGCCGATGTAGCCGGAGCCCTCGCCGTACGGGCCGTTCGGCTCGAAGCCTTCCAGACTCACGGTGCCCTCAATGACCATCTCAGTAGCTGCCGGCACCAGAAAGTCATTGGTGTCGCAGCGCACGACTTTTACGGCGCGTCCCCGAAGGCCGCCAGCGTAAGCGAGTTCATCGACCGGCGCCTTGCCGATGCGGTTCGGTATACGCGCGCCGCTGACCAGCCAGACCATCGGTTCCTGACCCACGATCAGGGTCACCGGTGCGGTCTTCTCGCCACGCTCTCGGGCAGCCATAAATTGTGTGTATCCCGTTTGCCCTTCGCCTGAGCCGACGGCGATGTGTCGCGGTCCTTTCAGTTCGCAGCGATAGGTGCCGATATTTAATCCGGTTTCCGGATCAGAAGTGAACACGGTGGTGGTGTTGATGAAGCGGCCGCTGTCACCCGGGTTGTTGCGAAAAAACGGAAACGCTGTGACGTCGATGTCATCCCCGTTAAGTACCACCTCTTTGCAGGCTGCATCGTCACGCGGCACTTCGGTCGCCGGAATCTGCGGGTAGTCACCGTTGTTGGCGTCGAGCATGGCATCCAGGTGACGGCGGGCGCGGTGCCAGGTCGCGGTGTCATCGAAGGGCACCGGATCCAGACCGAACAGCAGCGTTTCTGCCTCGACATGCCGCAATTGATTGGCGACGACCGGGCCTTTGATCCAGCGCCCGTTAATTTTGACCTCATCAAACATCACGATGGGTGCGCGATAGATGCCGAAGTGATCGACCAGCCGGTACATGATGGCCGTGCCTTCGTAGCGATCCTGATCGACGCGGTCGAAACGCATCACGTTGCCGCGGGCTGCCATCGCCGTGACGTAGTCACGCAGGCTGTCGAACGGCGCCTGGGGTGCCGCTGACGGTTTTGTTGCCATGCCTGTTGCGGCTGTCGGCGCGGTTGACAACAAACCCGCACCGCCCGCCGCTGCCAGCACCTGCCGCCGGTTCAGGCCCGGCCCGTCGTCGCCGGGTTTATCGTTCCTCGTGCCCATGCTCTGAAGAGTACACTATGACTGGCCTGCCGACTGATGTGTACCCGCACATATGGTGGTAAGCTGCTCGCGACCCTTTTTCAAGAACTTAAAACTCGACTGTAGGGGGAGAGGTTTAATGCGTTCTCTAATACTGGCTGTTACCGCAGCCGCTTACGTGGTGTTCCCGCTTGTGGGCGCCGCTCAGATGACGGATTCTTCTGGCCGTCAGCTCGACGAAATTTTCGTCGTCGCACAGAAGAAAGGCCGTGCTGAAAATCTGCAGGACGTACCCGCAGCGATCACAGCCTATAACTCCGAGCAGTTGGACGGGATTGTTTTTCAAAAGCTGGATGACCTGAGCTACTCGATTCCGGGTGTACAGCTTGAACAGGTCGGTACTTTCCCCGGCGTGCAAAACTTTTCCATTCGCGGGCAGGGCATTAACAGTTCAATCCCGTCGGTCGACCCGACAGTGGGCGTGTTTGTCGATGGCATTTATCAGGCCACAACCTACGGCACCGTGCTCGACACCTGGGACCTCGAGTCCGTTGAGGTGTTGCGTGGTCCGCAGGGCCTGTTGTTCGGTCGTAACGTGACGGGCGGTGCAGTTACCGTGCGCACAGCGCGACCTGATGTCGATGGCGAAGCCGCGTTCAAGGCCAAATTGCTGGCAACGGATGAAGACCGTTACAGCGCCGGTTTAGCGTTCGAAGCGCCGTTCCAGCCGGGTGTTGCCGCGGGCAAGATCATGCTCTATTACGACAACGATGACGGTTACTACGAGAACAATAACGCGACCAGCGCGATCTTCCCGACGCCGCCGTTTATCAGCTTCGACCCGGCGACCGGTTCATCACCGCGCAATGGCGGCAAGCTGGAAACGAAGATCATTCGCCCGACACTGGTATTAACACCGAGCGATACCGTCGAGATGACCTTCATCGCCGAACACGGTGAACTTGAAGGCGACGGTGCACAGTGGACCGTGGTGGACGGCAATCTGCCATCGGCAGCGCTTGGCGGACTGCCGGCGATTGTCGGTGTCCGTGACGGCGGTCAGTCAGAATTCACGACCAACTCGAATGACTATGGCTTTGCTGAAGTCGACTGGGACAGCCTGACCTTCGAGCTGAATATTGATTTTGCGGGCGGTACGCTCACGAACATCTTCGGCTGGAAAGACGTTGAGCAGGCGTCGGCAACGGACGTGGACGGTACTTACCTGCCGGCATTTGTTGCTGTGGGTGAGACCTCGCAGGATCAGTGGAGCAATGAGCTGCGCTGGGCCAGCACCATTGGCGACAACTGGGACACAACGATAGGTATTTACTACCTGCAAACCGACCAGACCTATCGCGAGACACGTTACATTCAGATTAATCCTCTGGATCTGTCGCCCCTGCCGGGCCCGTCGGCCATCACGCTGGCGCTTGGCGGTGACATGGACACCGACACCTGGGGCATTTTCTGGAACAACGAATTTGCCGTTACCGAAGACTTGTCTCTGTTGGCGGGCATCCGTTACTCCGATGAGGAAAAAGACGCCGATATTATTTCGGGCCCGTTCGGGGCGCCTCCGGGCGGTGGCTTCGGCCCCTGTCAGGACATCGTCAACTTCATGTGTCAGGCGGATGATCTCAACGGCGACTACGACAACGTGACACCGAAGCTGGGCTTCCGCTATCAGTGGCGGGAGAACGCACAGGTCTACGGTCACTGGACCAAGGGCTTCCGTGCCGGTGGCTTTAACTTCCGTAATGCGCGGCCGGATGTGATTCCTGCCGGTCCGACTAAGGAAGAAGAGCAGGACAGCATAGAGTTCGGTATCAAGTCGCAGATCTTTGATGACCTGATGCGCTTCAACGTGGCGTACTTCCGCAATGAAATCGACGACATCCAGCGTGAGCTGAATCTTGGTGATACGCAGGTCGTGGTGCTGCAAGGCACGATTAACGCAGGCGACGCAAAGATCAAAGGTGTCGAGGTGGAATTCGACGCACTGCCAACCGATGCACTGCGGGTCTACGGTTCACTCAGCTATCTGGATGGCGAGTACACCAGCAAGAACCCCGCGTTTGCGAGCTTCCTCGGTAACGAGCTGCCGCGCCTGGCGCCCTGGCAGTTCAGCCTTGGCAGTTCGTACGACTTTGATCTCAGCGGCAACGGCATTATCCGCGTGCAGGCTGACTACGGTTATCGTCAGGAGAACTTCTACGACGATGCCAACACGCAGGAATTTGATGCACAGCATCGCCTGGGTGCGAGCATCAACTGGTACTCACCCGAGGATCACTGGACAGTATCGCTGTTCGGCAAAAACCTTCGGGATGAAGCCAACTACGGCAACCTGACATCGATCGCCGGCCTCTTCACCGCCGGCCCGATGCAGAAGGGTCGCGAGTATGGCCTGCAGGTGCAGTACCGCAGCGACTAGGAGTCGCAACCAGGCGCCGCTGCCACAAAACAAAAAGCCCCGCTGGTCGCAGCAGACCAGCAGGGCTTTTTTTATACCTGAATAAAAGTTTTTGTGGCGGGGCCTAACCGACGCCTTTCAGTTTGGGCTTCGCTTTCTCAAACTCCATCAGCGGTACCGCATCGAGCACCCAGTTCTTCTCGGTGCGGCGGGCCGGGCAGGGGATCGCAAACGCGACATCGCCGCGCTTGTCCTGCAGTTCTTTCCAGTCTATGCGCCAGCCGCGCTCGTCCCAGTTCTGCAGGAAATCGCGGAAGCGGAAAACCGGTTTGTCCGCAGGTGTCAGAACTTCCTTAGCCGTGGACTTGGGAGTGCGCACCGGGTCGAGCCCTTCGATCACGTCGATGTCCTCGTGCGCGATCCGCATGTTCACGTCGATGAGCGGCTGATCTTTATCCGGCTCCATCATCCAGTTGCGCATGTTCACAAAAAAGATGCGGGTGCGGCTGTCAGACACCGGTGCTTCAAAAAAGTACTGGGCGAAACCGCGTGTCTCGCTGAAGTTAATCCGGGTGATGAGTGTATTCGGACCATGATGTGACGAGCCGGCGATGGTTTTGCCTTCGCTGGCGCCTATTGCACGAGTCTCTTCAGAGGCGCTACCGCTGGCCTGATACATAAAGCCGCAGCCCCACTCCGATTCGTCCTTTACGTCAATCGGAATATTGCGAATATTCTCCAGAATTGAAGGCGCGCCCTGCAGGGGGTGAACAAATTCGTTGTGCGCCGCGTCCATGCCGTTCTCGATGGAGCGCTGGTAGTAGGCATTGACCTCAAACACCACAACGTCGTTGGCGCGCCAGCCTTCTTTGCCGAACACGTCAATGTCGTACAAGGGCGGGCGTTCTTCCTCAGGCAAATCGCCGAGAAACGCGAACACAATCCCGTAGCGCTCCTCGGTCGGGTACGCGTCGACTTTGGCGCGGGCCGGCGGCTTCTGATCAAGTGGGTTGGTCGGCAGGTACTTGCACTTGCCATCCCCGCCAAATTCCCAGCCGTGATAGTTGCAGGCGACATGGTCACCGTTAATCTTGCCGCGCGACAGCGACCCGCCGCGGTGCACGCAGGTGTTGCTAAGCACCTGTGGGTTGCCTTCTGTGTCACGGAATGCGACGAACTTCAGGCTCATGATCTCGACTTCCAACGGCTTTTCGTTGGAGACTTCTTCGCTCAGTGCGATCGGGTACCAGAAATTAATGTACATGGTCTCTTCCTGTCAGGCAGGGGACGGTCAGACCAGCTGCCCCTCCCCATTATATTCGCTCTAAATACGCTATCTGGATTCGCCGCAAACGGCTACCAGTGCTCCCACACAGGCCGACTGTCGGACGGCAGCGGGGGCACTTTACCCAGCTGCGCCCAAGCCTGGCCGGGCTTATGGAAATCCGAGCCCGTTGAGGCCAGCAGGCCGTGTCTGTTGGCCAAGCGTGCCAGCTTGTCGGTGAGGGGTATATGCTGGAAACCCGAAATAACCTCGATGGCATCCCCGGATGCTTCCACAAAGGCCCTGCACAGCTCTTCAAGCCTGAGGTTGGTGAGCTTGTACTTCGCCGGATGCGCCAGCACAGCTGCGCCGCCTGCCGCATGAATCCACTCAACCACGGTTGCCATGTCCGGCCAGCCCTCGCGGACATCCCCTCGGGTGCCGCGACCCAGATGTTTTTTGAATGCAGTCCGTTCATCTTTAATCTGGCCGCTCCTTACCAGATAACGGGCGAAGTGCGGGCGGCACACGACTTCGCGACCGGCCTCCTGTTGCGCGCCGCTGAGCACATTGGTGAAGCCCGATTTTTCAAGTCGGCTCGCGATGGTGTCGGCGCGCTTGAGGCGAGTGTGATGTTGCCTGGCGATACCGGAACGCAGCGCCGGATTGTCCGGATCAATATTCAGGCCCACTATGTGCACCCCGCAATTGCGCCAGGTGGCTGAAAGCTCGATGCCCGGAATCAGTGTCAGGCCATCCGGCAGTGCCGCGGCGCCCTCATCAAGGCCGGCGACAGTATCGTGATCGGTGAGCGCAATAACCGACACGCCGGCTGCATGAGCATCGTGCACGAGCTGTGTCGGGCTCAGTGCGCCGTCAGATTCAGTGCTGTGGGTATGTAAATCAATCTGCATGATCTGCTAAGCATATACCGGTTGTAGAATGACGGTTACACGATTGGCGAGGATGACGCATTGCGCAGCCAGTTCGCGCTGCTTACGCAGCGCCGGTTCGGCCCATATTTTCTGACGCAGTTTCTCGGCGCATTCAATGACAACGTGTTTAAAAACGCGTTGCTGCTCCTGCTTGCATACCATGCGGCCGAGCAGTTTAGTCTGCCCAGCGATGTTTTAATTAACCTGAGTGCCGGCTTGTTTGTCTTGCCGTTTTTTCTGTTCTCAGCGATCTCCGGGCAGCTGGCCGACAAGTACCCGAAAGCGCGCCTCGTTCGCTACGTTAAGCAGCTGGAAATCGTCATCATGCTGGCCGCTGCTGTTGCGTTGCTGGTCGACGCGATCGTCGTGCTGATCGCGCTGCTGTTTTTGATGGGTGTGCAGTCGAGTTTGTTCGGGCCGGTAAAGTATGGCGTCTTGCCGCAACTGGTCGACACTGATGAGCTGGTCGGCGCCAACGGGCTGGTTGAGACCGGCACCTTCCTTGCGATTCTGCTGGGCACCGCATGCGGTGGTTTGCTGATTGCGGTTGATGAGATCGGTCGGGCCCTGGTCGCTGCCGCTGTCGTTTCCATCGCGGTCGCCGGCTATCTGAGTGCACGGGCGATGCCGGCGGTCGCGGCGCTGGCGCCGGACATGCGCATTAACTGGAACCTGTTCACCGCGACGCGCAATACAATCGCCTATGCGCGGCAATCACGACTGATATTCACCGCGGTCTGCGGTATCTCCTGGTTCTGGTTTACAGGCTCCGTGTATCTCGCGCAGTTGCCGAATTTTACGCTCGGTTATTTGCACGGTGACGAGACCGTCGTGACGCTGCTGCTCGCGCTGTTTTCGATCGGCGTTGGGTGCGGATCGCTGTTGTGTGAGCAGCTCACCCGGCACCGGGTTGACGTTGGCATCGTCCCTCTGGGTGCGCTGGGTCTGGCGATTTTTGGCTTTGATCTTGCCCTGACGGCCCCGGCGACCGCTGTCGTGCTGCCGGGCACGGAGTTGCTGGGCGCCGGCGCGTGGCTTAGCCAGTTACAGGCCTGGCGCACCGTGGCTGACGTACTGTTGCTGGGTGCCAGCGGCGGTATCTTTATTGTGCCGCTGTATGCCGTATTACAGCAGCGGAGCGCGCCCGATCACCGCGCCCGGGTTATCGCGGCCAACAACATCTTTAACGCGCTGCTGATGGTGCTCGCTGCCATAATCGCAATTGCCGTGCTCGGCCAGGGTTTCAGTATCGGTTGGTTGTTTGGTCTGGTCGCCGTCATGACGCTGGCCTTACTGACCGTGCTGCTCGCTGTCGAACCGGAGTACCTGCAAAGTCTGCTGCGTTTGGCATCGCGGCACACGCAATAGACCAATGGCAATCATGAGTCTTTGCTGCCGGTAATCACAAACGACTTGCCCGCTGTATTCGGATCCCCCAGGCATTGCAGTGCGAATTCGGCGACGTCCGAACGATTGACGGCCCAGACGAGTTTGCGGTCCGGCATAGCGCCCTCCCACGTGCAATAGGAAGACGGACCACTACCGTTCGTCAACCGGCTCGGACGCACATGCGTCACATCCAGTCCGCTGTTATTCAGTAACTGTTCCTGCTGGTTTTTATCGGCAATGGTGTGTTTCAGCGTTGTGCGTTGTATAAGCCGCGCCAAAAAATTTCCCTGCTGCCAGCTCTCGCCGACACCGAGTGATGAGATATTGATCGCCCGGCGCACCTGATGCCGGTGCATCGCTGCCAAAATCAGTTCTGTGACCCCTGTCAATTCATTGAGTCCGGCTTTGGACTGGTAGATGCCGAGCGACAGAATGATTGCCTCCGGTCGGGTCGCAAATGCGCGTTCGACATCGTCCTCGTTACCGGCGTCACCCTGCACAAGATTAACTTTCGCGAGAGTATCGCCCAGTTTGTGGCGGGCCTTCTCCGGTGTGCGGCAGAATGCGCTGACGGCATAGCCACGATTGACCGCATCCTGCACCAGCGCAACACCGGTGCCGCCTGTCGCGCCAAAAATCAGCACAGGGATGTCGGCACAGTCAGTGGGCATGATGGCAACCGGGCAAATCGTGTCTCTGCGCAGGGATGCATCATTCTAGACAGGTTGGAGCGCGCCTGTCACCATTGAGTGACAGGCACCGCTATGAAAGGGCGGTGTGCAGGTTGAGAAATGGATTGCTTTACAATCCGCCCCTGTCCGCCATTTCGGTGAAGGAAACCACGGTGAGTGAAGAGTACAAGCGCGGCGTAGTCGAACCCTTGCGAAAGCCACGCGAGAAACGCGACCGGCAAACGACCGAGGAAAACATCGTCCGGGCGTTCGAAGCAGTGATGCTGCGCGAGGGCGTCGAAGGGTTGGGTGTGAATGCGGTCGCGCAGGAAGCGGGTGTCAACAAAGTCTTGATCTACCGCTATTTCGGTGGCCTTCCGGGATTGGCCCGTCACTGGGTTTCAAACAGCACTTTCTGGCCGACGGCGCTGGAACTGATCGGTAATGATGAAGTCGCTTTTGCCAGGCTGCCGGTCCGGCAGCGCATACGTACGGTGCTGGTTAACTATATTGATGCGATCCGGGCTCGCCCTCAGACCGTCGAAATGCTGGCTGCAGAACTGATGTCGCCGAGCGAGATCACCCGCGCGTTCGCCGATGCGCTGGTGCGGCCCGGGCAAAGCGTTGCCGACTTTATCCGGCTTGAGGATGCGGAGACTGATCTGACGGAACAGGTCTGGAATCTGATCTATATCGTTAATGGTCTGGCGTCGTATCTGGCGATCCGCGAGCGCAATAACCCCACGTATCTGGGTATGGATCTCAACGATGATGATTCCTGGGACTACTTGCGCAATACTGTCGGTGAAATCGCTGATCGGTATCTTGCTGAGTAAGCCGACGATGGTCGTGCAGCACGCTGCTCATGCGATCTGATCACAGGAGATGTGTAGCGAATGCGACTGAGCGTTCCCGGCCATAAGGATTTGCGCAAGATCGTATTGCTCAACCCGAAAGGAGGTTGCGGCAAGTCGACGCTTGCAACCAATCTGGCCGGGTACCTTGCCAAGCAGGGCAACTCGGTCGCCATCATGGACTTCGACCCGCAGGGTTCATCCATGCGCTGGCTCAAAGTGCGCCCCGGCAACTCTGCGCCGATCCACGGCATTTCCGCCTTCGACCTGCGCAGCAGTGCAACGCGTAGCTGGCAGTTGCGGGTACCGAAATCCGTTCGTTACCTGATTGTCGATTCCCCGGCTTCCGTCCCGCCGGAAAGTCTTGCAGAGTTGACGTCCGGCGCGCACGCGATACTGATTCCCGTGCTGCCGTCCGATATCGACGTGCACGCTGCATCGCTGTTGATGAAAGATCTGTTGCTGATTGCAAAAGTCAGCCGGCGCATGGGTCGGATTGGCGTCATTGCAAATCGTGTGCGGGAAAACACCGTGGCGTATCGCAAGTTAATGCGATTTCTGCACAGTCTTTCGATTTCGGTCGTCGGTGTGCTCAAAGACAGTCAGAATTACGTGCACTCGGCCGAGCGAGGGTTGTCGATTCATGAAATGCCGACCAGCCGGATGCGCGCAGATGCTGAACGCTGGGAGCCAATCATCAAGTGGCTTGAAGAAAAGCTTGAAACGCCGCTGACCCCGCGCGACTTTAACCGCAAGGAGGCCAGCGGCGAGGTGCGACCGCTGCCGGGCGACGGCTACCAGGCCAGAACGCGGCCGTCCTCGTAATCCAGAAACTGACCGTTATTTTCCATGGTCAGTCCTTCCATGACCGCAATCATTTTCGCAACCGACTCGTCGGTCTCTATGGCGCCGGGCATCTTCATGCCGGGTGTGGTGTTGACCTGACCCGGTGACAGCATGGTGACCACGACCCCATTGCGTTTGGTCTCAAGCGATAGTGTGTACATGAACATGTTTAGCCCGGCTTTGCTCGCGCGATAGCTGTACATCATCGGCATCTTCGGGCTTAGTTCGAATGATCCGGCCTTGCTGCTGATAATGACGATCTTTTTCTGCGCGGATGCTTCAACATTGCTCATAAAAGCTTCGCTCAACTTCAGCGGCGCAATGGCATTCACCTCGTAGCTGCGTCGGGCCATGTCCCAGTCGACCCCGTCGACGCGCTTAAACGCTGAGTTGTACCGGGGCACGATGCCGGCGTTGCTCAACAGAATATCGATTGGTGTGTCCGCGTACTTTGCAGCGAGCGCATCGATGCGTTCGAAATCGGTGACATCAAGTTGCTCGACCACGATGCGTGGGTTTGCCGCAGCCAGAGCCTGCAGTTCCTCGGCGGAGCCCGGCTTGCGGGCGGTGGCGATTATGTTCCAGCCGCGCTCAGCAAACTGTTCGACGAACTCGAGTCCGATGCCGCGGTTGGACCCGGTAATCAGCACCGTGGGCTGCTCGGCGCTGAGTGCAGACGGGTCGCCGATGGTGACGTACGTTGCCGCAGGGGCGGCCTGCGAATCGCTAGCGGCGCTTGCGGCGCAGCCGCTGATAAAGGCGGTCAACGCCAGTGCAAAACAGGTCAGAACAAAGCGCATGAGTAAACTCCGGTCGGGTAGTCGATGCTGCAAGTGGAGCAGACTGTAAACCCGCGCGGCGTTAGCAGCAACGTATCCGGTTGATACTGGTTGTGCTGCAGGCTGCGGCTATTGTATCCAGCGTATTTCGACAGCGGTGTCGGGTCCGACCACAGTGTTCCGCAGACCGTCCGGCATTTTGGCGGCCTCGGCAGTGACCGGGATACGCCCGCCCATTAATTCGGCTTTGGTTTGCGGATAGCGCGGGGTTTTGTCCGGTTCCGCGTAACCGGCGGGAAACACCGGCAGCATGTCCGGCGGACCATACTTGTCACTGGCGCCGAGCGTGTGCAGCATTTCATGCGCAACAACGAAGTTGTTGGTTTTACGCTGTGCATCATTGGCGAAGGCATTGACGATGCCGACCCGGCCTTTCTGCAACCCCACCGAATGTTCAAGCACCACTTTTTCTTCAGGGTCGAAGTAAACCAGAAACAGCGTGACGTCCGGTGTGGGCCTGTCGAGATGGCTCGTGACCTTGTGAGTCCACCAGCGCATTTCGAGACTCCACAATCCGATACGCAGGAAGTTTGCACCGAAAGGGGGTTCAGGCGGTGTCGTGTTCAGAGTCGGCCCGAGATTCATGCGCACGGGTCGGTCCACCGTAATTCCGTAACGCGCCGCTTCCCGTTCCATGAAGCGTTCAACGCCCTTAAAGTCAACCGCCGTCAGGCTGTCGATGTAGTTGGCGGTGGATTTCAGGCCGTCGCCATTGATCGGGTGCAGGTCGATCCAGAGTGTTTCTTTCCAGTCCGTGGCGTTTTGCGCAGACAAATAGCTGCTTAACCCGACCACGAACAGGAGCATTAACAAGGAGAATTTGCGCAAAAATTCCAGCATCCGGACTACGATACGCAGTCGAACGACAGGAAAACGTGATGCAGGTATCAGCGTGCTAGACTAGCCGCGCCGTGCAGAAGGGCCGCAAACGCCCGCCAATCAAGCCTGAGGGGGACTCATGGACAGAAACGCACCGCTCGCCATTGTTACCGCTGTGGTCGTAAGCGTCGTGGGGGTTTTCGGCCTCATGACGCAGCCGATGGTCGTCGGCGTGTATGCCGACATGCTGGGTTTCGAATATCAGCAGGGCGGCAATGTGATCATCGCGGAAATTGCCGGCGGTGCGCTCGCATCGATACTGGCCATGTTCTGGATCAATCGCGTCAACTGGCGCGTGGCGGTTTTCTTCGCGCTCGTGTGTGTAGCGGCCGGCAATGTGCTGGCGACGCTGCAAACTGACGCGCAGATTGTCACGGCGATTCGTTTCGCGGTGGGCTTTCTCGGACAGGGCACCGCGTTTGCGATCGGTATTTCGATGATCGGTAACACCAGCGATCCGGATCGCAATTTCGGTTTCGTCATCGCGGCGCAGGTCGGTTTCGGTGTGCTCGCGATGGCGACGCTGCGGCCACTGGTCGACAGTTTCGGTTCCATCGGTGGAATGTATTTGCCGCTGGCAGGGGTGGCGGTCATTGGGCTGGCTTTTGTCCGCTATGTCCCGTCGGGGCCCGCGCAGAAGGATCATCAGCTGGCCGAGGGTGACGGCTCTCTGGCGCTGCCGGTTGCAGGTCTTGTGGCGATGCTGATCTGGTGTTGCGGGCTTGGCGCCATCTGGACCTTCGTTGAGCGTATCGCGGTAGCTGGCGGGCTTGAGTCTGCCCAGGCGCTGGGTTCGCTGGCGATCAGTTCGGCGGTCGCGATTGTGGGCGCGCTGCTTGCCGCCACGCTCGCAGCCAAAGGCGTCGGCCGGTTCTTACCGGTTACCATCGCGCTGCTCGCGCAGATTGCCGTTGCCTGGTTTATTCAGGGGGAGATCACCTTCTGGGAGCTCGTCATCAAGGCATCCATTTTTCAGGTTTTCTGGAACCTGACCGGGCCCTTTCTCATGGGCGCCATTGCAGCGTCCGACACGCGCGGCAAGGTCGCGGTGTTAATTCCCGCCGCACAGACCAGCGGGTTCTTTGTAGGCCCCGCCATCGCTGCCGGGTTTATGGATAGCGCCGGATTGTCGGCCGCCAACCTGACAGCCATCGTCTGTTGTGCGATTGCGCTGGCGATTTTTATTCCACTTGCAGCGAAGCTGAAAGCCGCAAATATTTGACGGGTGTCGTTGTTCAGTCAGGCTCGTAGCTGACCAGATAATCGGCGAACTTCGTGCTTTGCCGAACGCGCAATCCGGTGGCCGTGCGCTCGGTCAACAGTGCGGCCAGACCTTCGCGTTCAGCAAGCTCCATTCCCGCATCCGGCCCGAGCACCATGAGTGCCGTGGCAAGCGCATCTGCCTGCGCGGCGGCCGGCGCAATCACCGAGACTGCCGCCAGCCCGTTGCTCACCGGTGTTGCTGTTACCGGATTGATGGTGTGGCTGATCCGCGTGTCGTTCATAACGTAGTAATTGCGGTAGTCGCCGGAGCTCGCGACCGCCTGATCACGCGGCTCGATCACGTAATCGATCAGGGGGTAATCCGCATTGGGCGGCTCGATGCCGATGCGCCAGCGCTGGCCGTCCGGACGGTTGCCGGCCACACGCACCTCGCCACCGATTTCAACGAGATAGTTGCGTATGCCTTCCTGTTCCAACAAATAGGCGAGCTGATCCACCGCATAGCCCTTCGCGATGGCGGAGAGATCAATGCGCAGCTTGGGGTCGTCTTTTCGCAATCCCGGCGGACTCATGCGGACGTGGAGCTTGCGGTAGTCCGTCGTGCGTCGCGCAGCTTCGACGGCCGCGTCGGTGGGTGCGGACACCGGCGCTGCCGTCACATTCGCGTCGGGGCCGAAGCCCCATTCATCGACCGCAGGCGCTACCGTGATGTCGAACGCGCCGTCGCTCAGCTGACTGATTTGTGCAGACAGCTCGGCGACCGATGCCAGTTCCGCCGATACCGCAAACCACTCAACACCGCTATGGCGATTGAATGCGCTGACTTCTGACTCCGGCTCATAGTGCGAAAAAATCCGCGTAAGCTCATCGAGGCGCTGACTGATCAGCGCGTTCAGGGTTGCCGCGCAATCGGGCAAATCGCAGCCGGCGGCGCGCACGACCCAGCCGGTGCCCATCGTGCGGCCACTGATCTTCGTGTCGGCCGTACTTGGCTGGCATCCGCTGACGATACTTGCCACGATGCCCGCAGATAGCAGTGCCGTCAGTAATTCAGGGAGTCTCATGGCAGCAATATATCGCGAATCCTCAACCAAGCCTGTGCAGCGCTGATCCGTGCGGGTACAGATATTTCTGGAAGCCGGGATACCGCCGGCACGGGTTGCAGAGCTCGGCGCGTTGGCTGAGCAGGCGGGGATACAAACGCTGTGGGCGTCGAGTTTTCCGGGTAAGCGTGAGCCGCTGCTGTGCTTGTCCGCACTGGCGGCGAACCGGCCCGCGATCCGCATCGGAGCGGTGCCGCTCAGCCCCTATGAAACCCATCCGCTGAAAATGGCCGAGGGTCTGTTGACGCTCAACGAAATGTCAGGCGGGCGAATGGCGGCCACCATCGGCGGTATGGGGCATTCGGTGATGCGCGTCACGGGCCTGACCCCGGACCGGCGTGTTTCTGCGGTGCGTGACTGCGTACAGATCATTCGCGCGGCGGCCTCCGGCGACATGCAGGATTACCACGGCAAGGTCTATACGCTGCAGAACTATCAGGCGGACTGGCTGACGGCGCCGCCGCCGTTGTTGTACGTCGGGGCCAACGGGCCGCAGATGCTGCGCATGGCGGGCAATGTGGCCGACGGTGTCATGCTCAGTGATGTGCCGCTTGAGCTAATGGGCGAAGTGCACGGCCACATGCGTCGCGGGCGCGACGACGGCGAGCTGCACGGCAAACCCCTGCGGGTCGCAAACTTCTTCGCCTGGCATATCAAAGAAGACAAGGCGGCGGCAGTCGCGGAAGCGCGCATGGAAATGATCTGGCGCGGATTATTGCAGCCCTGGCACACCATTCCGTTTCTCGGTGAGGACGACGCGGCCTTTATCGACAGCAAGCGGGATGCATTTCTGCAGGCGTTTCTGCAACGTACCCCCGACATCGACGATGTCCCGGAGCATCTGATTGAGAAGCTGGTCGACCACCTGACATTCACCGGCGGGCCCGACGATATTGATGCGGTCGCCGAGAAGCTGAATGAGTTTGCCGGCGCCGGGCTTGATGAAGTGACGCTGAAAATTCACGGCGATGCAGAAGAAGCCATTCGTTTAATCGGCGAACGGCTTATCCCGGCGCTTTAAGGCTAGAATAAGTAATCGCAATGGTGGCAGGACAACGGGACTATTCATGAACGTAGTCATTACAGGCAGCACCAAAGGTATAGGGCTCGGCATGGCGCGCGAGTTTCTGGAACGCGGGCACAACGTGATGATCTCAAGCCGCACCCCGCAGGCCGTCGATAACGTAGTGGCAGAGTTTCGTGAAGCCTATCCGGAACGCAACGTGGCGGGCCGGGTGTGCGATGTCGGTGATTACGGTCAGGTGCAGAATCTGTGGGACCGTGCCTTCGAAATACTGGGTTCCGTGGATATCTGGGTCAACAACGCCGGCGTCGAGACCGGCGCGGATCTGTTTTATAAGCAGGATCGAAAAACCATCGAGGCGACGATCAATACCAACATGACTGGTCTGATGTACTGCAATCAGATTGCGATCAATGGCATGTACAAGCAGGGTGGCGGAAAGATTTTCAACATGGAGGGCTTCGGCAGCAACGGCATGGTGCGGCCGCGCGTCTCTGTGTATGGCACGACCAAATGCGGTGTGCGTTACTTCACCAAAGCGGTGGCGGCGGAGCTGGAAGGATCGCCCGTGAAAGTCTGCTACCTCAGTCCGGGCATTGTGATTACCGACCTGCTGGTGCCGCCTCCGGACGAGCGTGGTGAGGGGTGGGAGCAGTCAAAGAAAATTCTCAATCTGCTGGCCGACACCGTTGAGACGGTCACGCCGTTTCTGGTCGAGGGCATGCTGGCGGTGAAAGAGGGCGGTGAAGCTGTGCGCTGGCTGACGCCCGGAAAAATAATTAAGCGCAAGCTACAGTCGTATGTGCGCAAGCGCGATGTGTTTACACCGCTCGGTTACTGACTGGCTTCTAGTCTGACTCTGTCGGGTCGCCGGTAAAGACGAAGAAGCGCATTCCGATGTAGTTAAAGATCAGGCCTGATGCGCAACCGGCCGCCAGCGCAACGAGCGGCTGCGCCGCCATGAATTCGCTGAGCGCAATGCACAGCGAGTACACCCCGAGGTTGACGGCCATGCTGATGAACTGCAGGAACAGGTAGCGGCTGTATTCGCGCCGTTTACTCGACAGCTTGCCATCGCTGAACACGTATTCGCGGTTAAGCAGCCAGGTTGTCGTCAGCGCCGTGGCGAAAGAGATGCCGCGTGCCGAGTAGTTACCCCAGCCGAAGCCGTAGACGAGCAGCGCCAGCACCGCAGCATCCACCACGAGCCCGATCGTGCCGACCACGAGGAAGCCGGGCAGACGATCGGGCATCGCATTCAGCAGGGTCCTGAACATGGGCGGTTGGGCACTCAGCAGCATTCAATGGGCCAGATTCTACGGTTTATGCGGTCTGCGGGCATCCCGAGGTGTGACGCAGGTTGTAGGTGAAGTGACATAAATAAGGCACACTTTCTGCTACTTGGGCTGGTGTATTGCCTGCGGGAGACTGGTACCTCTTGAAAAAGCGCATTAATCGTTACACTGCGGACACGTCGACGTTCCTGCCGAACAGCGTGTTTCTGGCAGTTCTGGCGTGCGTCGGCTGGTGGCTTTACAAAGCCGGCGAGACGCCGCTGGTCACTTTTTTGCCCTTCTCGGACTACTGGCAATACGTCGCCGCTGTGCGCGAGCTCATTGCCAACTTCACGGCGCCCGGCAATCCGGTCATTGCGTCGGATGATGTCAGCGTTGCCTACAATCCCTACCTTGCGGTTCTGGCTTTAATCGCCAAGGCCTTCGGTCTGGACGCCATGCAGGCGATGGCGGTCGGCGCCGCACTCAACCTGTTGCTGATTGCCGCCGGCGTGCGGTTGTTTATGCAGGCCTATTTCCGCCATGCGTGGGCACCGGCCCTCGGGCTCATTGTTGTGTTTTTCGGCTGGGGGATCGGCTGGAACCAGCACAACGTTTACCAGTTGGGCAGCTTTCTGCACACCGCATCGTATCCGTCTGCGTTTGTGTTCGGCGTGAGCCTGATCGCCTTCCGGCTGACGGTGCAGATGCTTAGCAACGATTCCCTGACAACGCTATGGGCGGCGCTGCTCGCGGTGGCTGCCGCAGTGATGTTCCTTTGCGATCCGCCAACCAGCACGTTCGGGATCGTCGGATGTCTGTTGCTGATACTGACAGAGCCAACCGGGGACCGGCTGAACCGCCTGTTTGCTGCGGCGATGTTGCTGGCCGGTCTCGGTGTTGCCGAGGTGTGGCCTTATTTTTCGCCCTGGTCGGCAGCGCTCGGTCTATACCCGGGCAGCTCCGGCTTCGTGCTCGCGGAGTGGCTGATGCCGGCGCAGCGTCTGATGTCGGGCGTCTGGAATACCGCGTTGTACAGCCCGTCACTGGTAGCGGCGACACTGGGTATTGCTCTGGTCGGCGTGCCGATTGTGATTCTGTTAGGCGCGCAGCGCCGGCAGCGCTTCATCGTCATAGGCGCGGTTTTGATGCTGCTGCCTTATGTGCTGAATCTGTTATTTCCGATTCCGCAGGCAGAACGGTTCATTGTGTTTGTCGCGTTTTATTTGCAGCTCGCGATGGTCTGGGGCTGGCTGCGTATGATTGACGCGTGGAATGAAATACCGCGGTCTACGATGGCAGCGCCCGCATTGCTCGCCAGTGTCGTTGCCGGCGCCGGTATGGTTACGATGAACGTGTGGATGGCAGAGCTCGAGTTCGCGGGCAAGCGGATTACGCCGCGGCCGCTGGGCGTTGCGGATGTGCGCACGCTTCCCGATGGTCTCAGCGTTGACCAGTTGTACGATGAATTGTTTGCTGACGTGCCGGAGGACGCGGTCGTGCTCAGTTCCGCAGACGACGGGCATGCGCTGGCGGCGCTTAGCCACAAAGGTGTGTCCGCCCGGTTCGTTGATCCGACCGTCGCCGACTGGCGTGACCGCTATCTCGATACGCACGCATTTTTCTTCATGCCCGTTTCCGAACTGCAGCGCGTGGCGGTCGTACAGAAATACGACGCCAGTCATGTGCTGCTGAATACAGCGATTCCGAGTGTTGCCAATTTCGCCGCGCCCTGGGCGGCAAACTACGGGCAGCTGGTAGCCAGTCGCGGCGACTACCGTGTCTATGCGCTGTCGCCGGCACTTCATGATGTCGTGCTGCCCGAGCCGGAGCCTGAAGTTGTGGCAAGTGAGAAAGACGAGCCGAGCCCGGCTGCCGAACCGGTTCCCGCGCCGGTTCAGGCCCGCGCCCAACGGCCGTCACGCGCGGCGACAGATATTGATTCCGGTAACGCTGTTGCCGAGGAAGAAACTGCAGCGGAGGAGGCGGAACAGCCGGCACGCAGTTTCGGCGCACCGATTAGTGCACCTGTGCTCGATCCGCGCCGCCACGGCGGCTAACAGCGCCACGCCAAGAGTTCGCTTCCGCAGTGGTCAGCTATGCCGCGGGCTGATGCTCAGGTAGTGCATGCGCTTCAATTCCTGCCGGCCTCGGGTCACGGTGTCGAGTATCAATCCGCAGGCGAGAAACAGAAATGCCAGCAGCATCATGCCGGTCACCAACACCGCGGTGGGCATGCGCGGCACCAGGCCGATTTCGAGGTATGTCAGGACCAGCGGAATCGACAGAACAATCGCAGACACGGCGAACAGACCGAACAACGCCAGAAAAAACTGCAGCGGGCGCTCTTCCTTAATCAGCATCGCAATCGTTTTGAGAATTCGAAAGCCATCGGAGAAGGTGCTGAGTTTACTTTCTGAGCCTTCCGGCCGCGCGCCGTAACGGGTGTCCATTTCGGCGACCGGCATGCGCAATTCCAGCGCGTGCACTGTCAGTTCAGTTTCGATTTCGAAGCCACTGGACAGACTGGGAAACGATTTAACGTAGCGGCGCGAAAACACCTTGAGCCCTGACAGCATATCGTCAAAGCGCTTGCCGAATATCATCGCTACCAGCGACGTCAACAGCGTGTTGCCGAACTGATGTCCGGGTCTGTACGCCTCCGTTTCCTCATGAATGCGCCGGCCATTGACGAGATCGAGTGAATCATCCAGTAGCTTGCGGATCATTGCCGGTGCCGACTGCGCATCGTATGTATTATCCCCGTCGGTCATCACGAACACATCCGCATCGATGTCGGCAAACATACGACGAACGACATTGCCTTTGCCCTGTAGCGGTTCATTGCGCACGACCGCGCCGGCATCCCGGGCGACTTCAGCAGTCCGGTCGCTGGAATTGTTGTCGTAGACGTAAATCGTCGCTGCAGGCAGTGCCGCTTTGAAGTCGCGCACGACATCACCTATGGCCGCTTCTTCGTTGTAGCAGGGGACAAGGACGGCAATCTCAAGATCGGCGGGCAGGGCGAAGCTGTTCATGATGGACACGATATTTATTAGTCGAGTGCAAGTCTAATCGACCGCGTCAACGCGTGCAGATCATCCGGCGGAATTATGTAGGGTGGCATCAGATAGATAAGCTTGCCGAACGGCCGGATCCATACGCCGGCGCCCACAAAGGCCTCTTGAACAGCGGCGACATCCGGCGCCTCGTGCGTCTCAACGACGCCAATAGCGCCGAGCACCCGCACATCCGCGACGGCTTTGTGCTCGCGGTATGGCTCGAGTTCATTCACCAGTTGCTGCTCAATCGCCGTCACGCGCTGGTGCCAGCCCTGTGTCAGCAACAAATCGATGCTTGCGTTAGCCACTGCGCAGGCCAGCGGGTTTGCCATAAAGGTGGGGCCATGCATCAGCACGCCGTCATTAGCCGAAATCCCGTCACGCACCTTTTTGTTGGTAAGCGTGGCCGCGAGACTCATATAACCGCCCGTCAGCGCTTTACCGACGCACATGATGTCGGGTGCAGTGCCCGCGTGTTCGCTGGCGAACAGCTTACCGGTGCGGCCGAAGCCGGTGGCGATCTCATCGCAGATGAGCAGCACATCATGTTCGTGACATAGCTGCGCCGCCTGCCGCAAATAATCGGCTGAGTAGAACCACATGCCGCCGGCGCCCTGCACTATGGGCTCCAGTATCAGCGCCGCAATTTGGTCGCTCTGCTGTTCGAGTATCTCCCGCAGCTCCGCAATATCATCAGCGTTGCAGGGGTCGCCGAAACGACTCTCAGGGCGGGGGGCGAACAATTGTTCCTGCAGCACACCCCTGAACAGTGTATGCATACCGTTGACCGGGTCACACACTGACATCGCACCGAACGTGTCACCGTGATAACCGCCGCGAATGGTCAGCATGCGGCGCTTCTCCGGTCGCCCGAGGTTGTGCCAGTACTGCACCGCCATCTTCAGCGCCACTTCGACGCTCACCGAGCCGGAGTCGCTGAAGAAAACGTAGTCGAGTCCGGGTGGTGTTATGGCGGTCAGCTGCTGTGCCAGCGCGGTGGCCGGCGCATGATTAAGGCCGCCGAACATGACATGCGCCATGCGCTCCAGCTGTCCTGCCGCGGCTGCATTGAGCTGCGGGTGATTGTAGCCATGGATCGCACACCACCATGACGACATCCCGTCGATCAGTTCCCGGTCATCTTTCAGACGCAGGCGCACGCCATCGGCTGACGTTACCGTGTAAGTCGGCAACGGCTCGGTCATCGAAGTGTACGGGTGCCAGATATGCTCGCGATCGAATTCGTTCGTCACAACGACTGTACCAACGGGCCGACGGACAAATGAGGCGCTGCGAACACCGGGGCGGGGTTGTCCAGCGCGGGGACTGTGCCCAACAGCGGCGCTTTGATACGCGCTTCGAGCGCGGCCACATTCGCGTCGGCGACGGCCATATCGGCATCAATATGATTGGCTACCCAGCCCGCCAGTTTGAGCCCGGCGGCAGCAACGGCGGCGACCGTCAGCAGTGAATGGTTGATGCAGCCGAGGCGCATCCCGACGACCAAGATGACCGGTGCGCCGATTCCGGTGGCGATATCGGCCATGCTCTCGTGATCATTCAGCGGCACCTGCCAGCCGCCTGCACCCTCAATGATGCAGAACTCAGCCCGTCGAACCTGTTCACGGCAATGGTCGGCCAGCGGCCGCGCCGCAAGCGTGACCGTTTCGCGCTCAGCAGCAATGTGCGGCGCCATCGGTTCACGCAATGCCACGGGATTGACGTCCGTGTAGCTGACGTCAATCGACGAATGCTGCATCAGTTCCCAGGCGTCTTCATTTACTAATTGTTCATCGCGCAGATAGCATCCGGCGGCAACGGGCTTCAGGCCGAGCGTCGACAGCCCTTCATCGTGAGCGAGCTTCAGCAGCGCGTTGGCGATCAGCGTTTTGCCGACGCCGGTGTCAGTACCTGTTACGAAATAGCTGTGCTTCATGCGGACGCCCGGTTTCCATCGCTGGTCACAACCTGACCCAGGGCATCCAGCAGCGTATCGACATCATCATCGGTATGCGCTGCGGTCAGCGTGATGCGCAATCGCGATGTGCCCGCCGGAACAGTCGGCGGTCGGATCGCCGTAATCAGCAGGCCACGATCTTCCAGCGCGGCGCTGGCCGCCAACGCGCTCTGCTCATCACCCAGCAACACCGGCTGTATCGGTGTGTGCGAGTCAGCTAAATCGATACCCAGTTGCGATGCGCCGGCACGAAACCGCGCAATGAGCGACTGCAAACGATCACGGCGCCAGTGTTCGTTTTGCGCCAGCTCCAGACTCGTCAGTGTTGCCGCAGCAATCGCTGTCGGTATAGCGGTGCTGTAGATGTACGTGCGCGCATGTTGGATTAATGTTTCGATCAGCTCTTCGCTGCCGGCAACAAAGCCGCCCTGCGTGCCGAATGCTTTGCCCAGCGTGCCGATCAATACGGGTACGTCGGCAGTGGTGAACTCGGGCGCACTGGCGAGCCCGCGTCCGTCAGGCCCGCTCACACCCAGGCTGTGCGCTTCGTCGAGCATCAGCCAGGCATCGTGTCGTTGCGTGACCGCAGAGGTCGCGGCGACGTCACAGACGGTGCCGTCCATACTGAATGTGCCGTCACTGACCACCAGTTTGCGACCGTTGCCGGCAGCGCTCAGGCAGGACTCGAGATCTCCGACGTCACGATGCCGGTAGCGTTTAAAGCGGGCGCCGCTGAGCAATCCGCCGTCGAGCAGCGAGGCGTGGTTAAGTTTGTCCTGCAAGACGAAGTCGCCGCGACCGGTCAGCGCGTTAATCGTGCCGACGTTGGCGGCATAGCCACTGGAGAACAGGAGTGCTTTCGGACGCCCGGTGAATTCCGCCAGCGCTTCTTCAAGTTGCTGGTGAATACGCGTGTGTCCGCACACCAGATGCGAGGCACCCGCACCCGCACCCCAGTCGCGGGCGGCAGCGGCGAGCGCCGCGCCGACCCGTTCGTCACCGGCGAGGCCCAGGTAATCATTGCTGCAGAAATTCAGCAGCGGTCGTCCGTCAACGATGATTTCGCGACCCATAGCGGACTCAACAGTGCGCCGCCGCCGATACAAACCGTCAGCGTCCCGTTGCCGCAATTGCGCGGATATATCACTAAAGCTGTTCACAAGGGCGCAAATTATAAGTCATTGGCGGCAGGTGACTGCTGCTCTGTCCGATAAACGGTCAGAAAGTGCGTGCATTCGTCCGTCAATTCCCTTGCCGGGGCCGGTAACGCAAAATAGCTCTCCGCGAAAACACAGGGGGCAACATGTCTGAGAACAACCGTACCGTGCCGCTGTATACGGCAGGCGCCATGCAGATGTCCTGCCAGGCCGTCAACGGCTGCAAGACCAAAGAAGAAGCGATTGAGGTACGGAAGCAGACGCTGGCGAAGATTCGCAGCTACGTATCCGTCAACAAGATGTTCGTGCAGTTTTACAACGGCAGCAATGTCGGCGTGATGGTCTTGCCCGAGTACATCCTCAGCGGGTTCCTGCTGGGTGAGTCGCATGAGGAATGGCACCACAAGGCTTGTATTGAATATGACGGTTTCGAATACGAGGAGCTCGGCAAGATCGCACAGGACAACGATCTGTATCTCGCCGGTAATGTATACGAGATTGACCCGAATTTTCCGGAACTTTATTTTCAGACCTGCTTCATCATCGCGCCGAACGGCAACGTGGAGTTGCGCTACCGACGCCTGACATCATCGTTCGAGATGACGCCGCATGACGTGCTCGATAAGTATCTTGACGTGTACGGTGTCGAGGGGCTGTTTCCTGTCCTCGATACGCCTTACGGGCGGCTCGGTTGTATCGCGTCCGAAGAAATCATGTGGCCCGAACTGGTGCGTGCGATGTGCCTGCGTGGCACGGAAGTGTTGTTGCAGCCGACGAGTGAGCCGGGCAGTGACAAAGACACCGACAGGCAAATCGCCCGCCGCGCCAGAGCCATTGAGAATCACATCTATATCGTTGCGGCCAATACGGCGACAATCGACGGTATTCCTATCCCTGCGTACACATGCAGTGGTCAGTCCTGCGTGATGGACTACAAGGGCGACATCATGGCTGAAGCGGCGATGGGCGGCGAAAGCATGTTTGCGCACGCAATTATCGATATCGACTTTTTGCGTGCGCGGCGGCGTCAGGGCGGGATGTTCAATCACTTCTCCCGTCAGCTGACCGATGTCTACGCGATGATGTATGCGCAAAATCCGATTCGCACCGGCAATACATTGTTGAAAGACGGGGAGATTCAGCCCCATCCTGACAAAGACTGGTTCCGCGCCCGGCAGAACGATTTGCTTGAGCGGCTGACGAAAAACGGGGTCATCTGAGCCGCGGAAAACCCGCAAAAACAGGTAGACTAGAGAAAAATCGCGGCTTGGCAGACGACGCCGCAATAATCTCAGCAAGGAGCCCGCACGCATGACTCTGACCACGACTCGGCGCAACTTTCTTGGCGGAAGTAGCGGTCTGGCCCTGTCTCTCAAGTTTGGCGCCGTCGGCGCGGCGGGCCACGAGAATGTCTACCGGCGCTGGGAAGACATCATGCGCAACAAGTGGACCTGGGATCGGGTCGTGCGCGGTAGTCGCGGTCTGAACTGCACAGGTCACTGCGCCTTCAACATCTTCGTCAAGAACGGCATCGTCTGGCGTGAAGAACAGCAGGGCGAATACGGCCATCAGGGTGACGACACGCCGGATTTCGGGCCGCGCGGCTGCCAGAAAGGGCTGCGTCAGCACAAATATATGTATGGCAAGCAGCGTGTGCTGTACCCGATGCGTCGCATTGGTGAGCGCGGCGAAGGCAAGTGGGAGCGGATCAGCTGGGATGATGCGCTGACGCAGGTTGCCGACAAATTCATTGATATCGCGGTGGAAGACGGCCCAGAGTCGATCACCTATGCCATGGGTACCGCGATGATCCTGAAACGAGCCGGGTTTGCCGGTCTGTTTCGCTTTTCCAATATTCTGGGCAACGTGATTCCGGAGACGTTTGCCGGTGTCGGCGATCTGCCGGTCGGCGCCAACATGACGCTGGGCTTTCCGTTGCCGGGCGACAGCATGCCTGCGGTCTTCAAATCAAAGACCTGCCTGATCTGGGCCTGCAACCCCGCGGCTACGCGTATTCCCGACGCGCACTTTTTCTGGGAAGCGCGCTACAACGGTACCGAGGTTATTTGTATCTCGCCGGAGTTCAGCCCGACAGCCGTGCGCTCGTCGAAATGGGTGAATCCCAAACCCGGCAGCGACGCGGCGCTGGCGCTCGGCATGGTGCACGTGATGATTCGCGACAATCTCATCGACTGGGATTACGTGAAAGAACAAACCGACATGCCTTTCCTCGTGCGTGCGAGCGATCAGAAGTTTTTGCGTGAGTCTGATTTTGTCGAAGGCGGTCGCGACGACGGATTCTATTTTTGGGACGAGGCCTCGGGTCAGCCGCAGGCGGCACCCGGAACCGGTTTTTCGAACCCCTTTGCGCCGCCGGATCCGAATAAGAAGCCTGAATCATTGGTTCTCGGTGACTTGCAGCCGGCCGTCGAAGGTTCGTGGACAGTAGAGACTGCGGACGGGCCGACTGAAGTCACTACTGTATTTGAGTTTCTGAAAACGGAAATGAAGAACTACACGCCCGAGCAGGTGCAAACCATCACGGGTGTCGCACCGGGCGTGATCGAACACGTGGCTACCGCATTCGCCACCAACGGGCCGGGCATGATCTTTGCCGGCTATCGCGCCAACAAATGGCTGCACGGCGATCTCGTGCTGCGTTCCTGGCTGTTGATGTGTGCACTGACGGGTAACACCGGCCGTGAGGGCGGGGGTATGCAGACCACCCAGTTGCCGCGTGCCGAGGGTATTTTCGGCTACGTCTTTGCGGGCCTCGGGCCGCGGCTGCGGATCGCCGCCATTTCGGTCTGGGATTATGCGAACAGTGATGGTCGTGCGAATAACGAGCGGGTCTACGGTAAAGAGTTCGCCGACCATATTGATAAGCACTATCAGGAAGCCAAACAGAAACGCTGGTTGCCGGATTATGCGGCGAAGCCATGGCGCATGGCGCTCATGGCCGGTCACAACCCGGCGAACTGGCGTGCGACGGGCGAGGCCTGGCGTGAATCGGCGTTATCGCAGGTTGAGCTCATGGTGGCGATGACGCCGGACATGAGTGCCACCGCGTTGTCCAGCGACATTGTGCTGCCGGTCGCGCATCACTATGAAGTGCAGGACATGACGATGGAAGGCCGCACACCCTACCTGCAGGTTATCGACGAAGCCGTGCCACCGCTCGGCGAATCATTGCCGGACTGGAAAGTGCAGCGTGCGCTGATCAAGAAAATTTCCGAGCGTGCCAAAGCGCGGGGAATTACGACGATCAAAGACAACATGTTCGGGCAGCCGATTGAGCGTGACTATGCGAACGCCTATGAAGCGTTTACGTTGAACGGCCAGATCAGCGAACCGACGGATCTCGTCGAGTTTATGATTAGCAATCAGCCCGGCTTGCCTAACGTGACCTGGGAAGAGTTGAGCAAGAAGGGTTTTGTCAGGGTCGACGATTCCAAAGATGTGCAGTTCGGCAAAAACTCAGCGTTTAATTATGAGACGCTGGAAAGCACGCGCGAAAAGCATCCCTGGAAGACGCTGACGGGTCGCCAGCAGTTCTACATCGATCAGGAGACCTTCCTGGCCGAGGGTGAAGCACTGCCGGTGCACAAAGAGCCGCTTACTAACAAGGGCTTCGACCTGCGCCTCACGATGGGTCATGCCCGCCATGGTATTCATAGCTGGGCGCGTGACGATTCACTGCTCGTCAGCCTGCAGCGCGGCGAGCCTGACGTCTATGTGAACCCCGACGATGCGCAGGCACGCGGTGTTGCCGACGGCGATCTGATCCGCGTGCATAATGATTTCGGTGATTTTGTGGCGATGGCGCATGTCAGCTCCGGTATGCAGCCCAGCCAGATGTTCATGTATCACGGCTGGGATCCGACGATGTTCCGTAACCGTCGTAATTTCAGTTCAGTGATCTCCACCGGCGGCCTGATCAAACCGGTGCAAATGGTGGGCGATTACGGCCATTTGCGCTATCAGACGCCTGATTTCGTGCCCAACCAGACTTATCACGACTGTACGGTAGAATTTGAAAAGTTCACCGGCGACGCATAACACAACCAACGAGACGCACTATGCCTGCTCATCAAGTATCAATGGTCATTGACCTCAACAAGTGCATCGGCTGCCAGGCTTGCACCGCGGCGTGTAAATCGCTGTGGACAGACGAGCCCGGTCAGGAGCATATGTTGTGGAATAACGTGGAAACCAAGCCGGGCCCGGGTTATCCCCGCTACTGGGAAGAAGGCGGCGGCGGTTGGACCGAAGACGGCACGGCTCTGAAGCCCGGCAAGTTGGCAGAGAAGGAGGATTTCGGTGAAGAAATCCCGCTGAACTTTGAAGAGGTCTACTTCAAGGGTGAGGAGCAGATCCTCAAGCAGCAAAAACCGATGGGCAAAGGCGCCAACTGGGACGAAGATACCTCCAGCGGCGAGTACCCCAATAACTACCACTTTTATTTGCCGCGCCTGTGTAATCACTGTACTAAACCGGCCTGTCTTGAGGCCTGCCCGGTTCGCGCCATCTACAAGCGTGAAGAAGACGGCATCGTGCTCGTCGATCAGGACAAATGTCAGGGTTTCCGCGAGTGCAACAAAGCCTGCCCCTACGACAAGGTGTACTTCAACTACACGCAGGGCAAAAGCCAGAAGTGCATTTTCTGTTTCCCGCGCATGGAGGAAGGTGTGGCACCGGCATGTGCGCGACAGTGCCCGGGGCGCTTGCGCTTCGTGGGTATGCTTGACGACGAAAATGGCCCGATCGACAAGCTTGTGAACCAGTGGAAGGTGGCGTTGCCGCTGCACCCTGAGTACGGCACCGAGCCGAATGTCTTTTATGTGCCGCCGATGCTGCCGCCCAAATTTGACGAAGATGGCAACTTCGCCGACGAGTCTGACCCGCGCGTACCAATGGAATATCTGCGCTCATTGTTCGGCCCTGAAGTTGATCAGGCGTTGATCACCATGCACGAGGAGATGGAGCGCAAGCAGCAGGGTAAGGAGTCCGAGCTCATGGATCTGCTGATCGCGCACGAGTGGAAGTCACTCTTTAATATTCCTGATGTAAAGATCGCGTAATCCGGAAATCAATATGAAGTCTATGCAGAACGTCATCATTCTGGTCGCGGCTTTATTGCTGGCGGCTTGTGGGCAGCCTGAAAGCGGGCAATCCGGTCAGGCCGACACAGCCGAGACCGGCACGGGTCTCGACATGAGTCTCGGCGCCAACAAGGTGACGGCGGATGACTACCGTCACGAACCGGTGCCGGTCGCTGAAAAATCAGTCACGTCCGTCGATGCAAGCGGCAACATTGCACCCTTTGGCATGGCCAGTCGTGCGCCGCGGGAAATTGCACCGGTGCAGGTGGC
>JABDLC010000091.1 GCA_013001905.1 Gammaproteobacteria bacterium
ATTTCAGGCATTAAAAACGACACCAATTTTCCAGCTTGCTGGAAAATTAGACGGTGGAGTTTTCGTCGGAAAAGATAAAGTCTTTTCCGACGTCTTAGAGGATAGGTATGAAGCTATTAGTCGTAGGAAGCGGAGGCCGCGAACATGCACTGGCATGGGCACTGGCAAAATCCGACCGCGTCGAGAGCGTGCTGGTTGCACCCGGCAATGCCGGCACCGCCAACGAGCCCAAGGTCGAGAACATACCGGTCGGCGCAGAAGACATTGACGGGCTACTGGAGCTCGCCCGTACCGCACAGATCGACCTGACGGTCATCGGCCCCGAGGCACCGCTGGTGGCCGGTATTGTCGATCGCTTTAAGAAGCACGGGCTGAAATGTTTTGGCCCCACCGCCTCGGGCGCGCGCCTTGAAGGTTCAAAGGCGTACACCAAAGATTTTTTGCAGCGCTACAAGATTCCGACAGCCGGCTACGCCAACTTCAGTGACATCGATGCTGCCCTGAAACACGTCGAGACCTGCAACATACCGACGGTCGTCAAAGCGGACGGGCTCGCGGCCGGCAAAGGCGTGCTTATTGCGCACACGCGTGAAGAAGCCGCTGCCGCCGTAAATCTGGTCATGAGTGATCGCGCGTTCGGCGAGGCAGGCAATGAGGTCGTCATTGAAGACTTTCTCAGCGGCGAGGAAGCCAGCTTCATGGCCATTATCGACGGCGACGACATCCTGCCACTGGCCACGTCACAGGATCACAAGGCGCGCGATGACGGCGATCAAGGCCCCAACACCGGCGGCATGGGCGCGTACTCACCGGCACCCGTGATTGATGAGGCCATGGCCGAGCGCGTGATGGCTGAGGTCATGCGACCAACCGTCGAGGGCCTGAAACAGGACGGCGAACACTACACCGGCTTTTTGTATGCCGGGCTGATGATCGGCGACGACGGCGTGCCGCGGGTACTGGAATTTAACTGCCGCATGGGCGACCCCGAAACCCAGCCGATTCTGTTTCGACTAAAGTCGGATCTGGTGGACCTTATTGAAGCCGCGCTCGACGGCGAACTGGGCAACGTGACGGCCGACTGGGACGCGCGCCCTGCGCTTGGCGTCGTACTGGCGGCCGGCGGTTACCCGGACAGCTACAACAAGGGCGACGTGATCAGCGGCCTGGATGCCGACAGCGCAGACAACGTGAAAATTTTCCATGCCGGCACTAAAACCACTGGTGGCAATACGGTGACGAATGGCGGCCGTGTGCTGTGTGCCGTTGCACTGGGCGACTCCGTCGCCGACGCACAGACTAGAGCCTACAACCTCGTTGACAAGATCAGCTGGGACAACGTCTACACGCGGCGGGATATCGGCTATCGGGCCGTTGCGCGGGAACACGTCTAACTGCGACGTAACCACCCGATCAGGCCGAGCGCCGACACAAACAACCAGACCGCCGCGGGGACCGGCACGGGCGCGCCAACAGAAATATTATCCACGGTGATCGAGGACGACATCGGAAACCCGTTGCTCATGTCCGCCGGTGTCTCGGCAAAGAGTCGCAAACGCACAATGTTTAACCAGTCACCTGTACCGATGGTTGCCTGATCACAGGTGGCCCCGCCACCGGCAAAGAAGCCGCAGATTTGTGAAAAGTCAGCGAAAAAACTCGCGTCCAGAGAAAACAGTGCAAACGCACCGTCGTCGGCGCGGGTCATCTCAATCGCAGATGTGGCCGGCGGCGAAAATGCGCTATCAGTATAAGCCTCAGCCGTTAGCACCTTGTCACTCGTGCCCGTGATATAGGCAGCCCCGCCGCCGAAACCACCACCATTGAATTCAAAACCTTGTGATACGAAGACCGTCGTTGTACCCGATGCCAGTTCTTCGAAATCAATGGTGACTGCCTGAGCAAGCCCCGCAAACAGTAACGCAACAACCCCTGTGATTATTTTCATTATTGTTCCTCCCCAAATCTTTTTATATCAGTAGCTTATCACGGCACTGAAACACCCCTAAAAACGGAACACCGCACCCGCATTGACCTCAAACTGCCAGATCATTTCTCCGGAAACACCGATCAGGCAGGCGCTCCCGCCGGGTCCGAAACCACAGAACACGGTGCTGTCGTCATAGATGTAGGTGCCGAGCACGCGCCCTTCGAGCCGCAGTCCCAGACGTTTCTTCGGAAAAAACTGCCAGCCGCCTCCGAGCGCAAGCGACGGAAAGGTATCGGAATCGATACCCGCGTTCGATGAACTGATCCGTGTTGCGCCCGCGGTGAACACAAAGAACGGCACGACATCGCCTCGCGGCTCCAGCAAAAGGGTGCCGCCCAGGTGGTAGAAATCTAAATCGAGATCAACGGCAGAGCCTGCGCCCAGATCGGTGAGGTCTACGTCAGTGCGCTGGCGCGAATACCAGAATTCGAGATCCGTATCGGCTTCCCAGGGAATACTCAGCGTCAATCCGTAGCTGGAACTGTCGTCCAGCTCGTACTCTGTATCGCTGGCCTCGCCGTCGATCGTCCCGCCGAGACGCAGGCCAACGTGCGGCGTCAGGCTAACGCTTCGCCCGCCTTCGTTGTGGTCCGCTGCGCCGGCCTCGGTGCTTACGATGAGCAGGCTGCCAATGACCGGCAATAAGCACAGCACAGACTTTGGCCTGCCAATCATGTGCCGACCTTAGCGCAACGCCTGCGCATGAAATCGCAGGTGCTCCTCGATGAACGTCGCAATGAAATAGTAGCTGTGGTCATAGCCGTCCTGCATGCGCAGCTGCAGGGGTTGCCCGGCGTCCCGACAAGCTCGTTGAAACAGCTCAGGCTTTAACTGTTCGCGCAAAAACTCGTCCTGACTTCCTTGGTCGATAAGAATTTCGCCGGGGAAGGTTTGTTGCTGCACTAGCTCCGTAGCATCGTATTGCTGCCAGGCGCTTTTATCATCGCCGAGATACCCGGCAAACGCTTTCTGCCCCCACGGGCACCGGGTCGGCGCCACGATCGGTGAGAATGCCGACACTGAGCGGTAGCGCTGCGGATTTTTCAGCGCAATGGTGAGTGCACCGTGACCGCCCATCGAGTGCCCGGAGATTGAGACACGACCGCCATCAACGGGGAAGTGTTCGTTCACGAGCGCCGGTAACTCATCAACCACGTAGTCATACATTCGGTAATGCTGAGCCCAGGGTGACTGCGTGGCGTTGAGATAAAAGCCGGCGCCGCTGCCGAAATCGTAGCTGTCATCCTCACCCGGCAAATCAACGCCGCGCGGACTCGTGTCCGGCATGACTATGGCGATGCCGAGTTCCGCTGCAACCCGCTGCGCGCCCGCTTTGGTGACAAAATTCTCATGCGTACAGGTCAGACCGGACAACCAGTAGAGCACCGGCACCTTCGTGTCGGCCGCCTGCGGCGGCAGAAAAATACCGAAGGTCATGTCACAGGCACACGCCGCAGAGGCATGCGTCCAGACTTCCTGACTGCCGTAGAAGATACGATTCGCCGAGATTTTTTCCATGACTGAGGCCGCTCAGAAACGCACGACGGAACGGATGCTTTCGCCCTTGTGCATCAGTTCAAACGCCGTGTTGATCTCTTCCAGCGGCATCTCGTGGGTCACAAACTCGTCGACACGAATTTCGCCTTTGAGGTACTGGTCGACCATGCCCGGCAACTGACTGCGGCCTTTGACGCCACCGAATGCCGTGCCGCGCCAGACGCGACCGGTGACCAGCTGGAATGGCCGGGTCGCAATCTCCTGCCCCGCACCGGCGACACCGATGATGACCGACTCACCCCAGCCCTTGTGACAGCACTCGAGTGCGGAACGCATCAGGTCCGTGTTGCCCACGCATTCAAACGAGTAATCCACACCGCCATTGGTGTGATCCACGATCACTTCCTGTATCGGTGCATCGTGATCTTTGGGATTAATAAAGTCAGTCGCTCCAAGCGCCTTGGCCATCTCGAATTTGTCAGGGTTCACGTCGACGCCGATGATGGTGGTGGCGCCCGCCATCACTGCGCCCTGAATCACGCTGAGGCCGATACCACCGAGACCGAATACCGCCACCGACGAACCGGGTTCAACTTTCGCTGTGTTCAGCACGGCGCCGATACCGGTCGTCACGCCGCAGCCGAGCAGACAAATCTTTTCGAGTGGCGCGTCTTTATTAACCTTGGCAATCGCGATCTCGGGCAGCACCGTGTATTCAGAAAACGTGGATGTGCCCATGTAATGAAAAATCTGCTGGCCCTTGAGCGAAAAACGACTGCTGCCGTCCGGCATCAGCCCCTTGCCCTGAGTTTCGCGTATGGCCTGACACAGGTTCGTTTTGCCCGAGGTGCAGAAACTGCATTTGCCGCATTCCGGTGTATACAAGGGGATCACGTGATCGCCGGGCTTTACGCTCGTCACACCCGAACCGACCTCTTCGACGATGCCGCCGCCCTCGTGGCCAAGAATGGCGGGGAATAGTCCTTCCGGATCTTCGCCCGACAAGGTAAACGCATCGGTATGACAGACTCCGGTCGCTACGATGCGCACCAGCACTTCGCCGGCCTGGGGCCCGGCTACATCGATCTCGGTGATTTCCAGCGGCTGGCCTGCCGCAACGGCCACAGCGGCTCGTGATTTCATGGCGTTTCCTTAATTTTTTTGGATTTTTTGTCGTGCCAAAGTGCTGTTTTGCCACACAACTCAACGTAATGCGAATAGACGGTTGTTGCACTATCCGCAGACCGAAATATGATGGACGACCCAAGGATGCACTGAGCCAGACAACTACGTGAAAAAACTGAGCAAATTTTTAGGTAGCTGGCGCTACTGGCCGACCTGTATCCGCTTTATGCTGCGCAGCGATCTCGGTATCAGTTTTGCTCAGCGCTTTGCCATCATTCGTGACTTTTACCGGATCACACTGTCTTTCGAAAATATCCCGCACTATCAGCGGCAGATACTGGTCTTTGCCGAGGCGATACTGCAGCAGCCACGCGAGAGCCGGGGCGTCATTATCGAAGCCGGCTGTTTCAAAGGCGTCAGCTCTGCCAAGTTCAGCCTGATCGCGAAGATGACCGGCAAAACCTTTTACGTGTTCGACTCGTTTCAGGGCATTCCGCCGAATGACGAAGCACATGAAATTTACGGCAGCGCCGTGACCTTTGAAGAAGGCGACTATGCGGCGTCACTCGACACCGTGCAGAAGAACATCCGTGAACACGGCGACATCGATTCCTGCCGCTTTGTGCAGGGCTGGTTTGATGACACTTTTCCCGATTTTAAAGAACCGGTGGCCGCGGCCTACCTCGACGTCGATCTGGTGTCGTCAACCAAGACCTGCATTCAATACATCTGGCCGTTGTTGCAGCCCGACGGCGTGATCTACTCGCAGGACGCACACCTCAAAGATATCCAGGACCTGTTCGCGGATGAGGTTTTCTGGCGCGAGGAAGTGGGTACTGAGCCGCCCACGATCAGGCGAGACAATAAAGCACAGCTGCTGTATGTCGTGAAGCCGGGGTAGATAGTACGAGGCTGAAAGACGTCCGCGGCGCTTAAGCGCGCCGCGAGACGAAAGGTAGCGCGTTTGATTTTCTGCGGCCGCCAGAGGCGGCGGCAGAAAATCGCGCTACCTTTTCATCGCATCGAAGAATTTCGAGTTCGTCTTCGTATCTTTCATCTTGCCGGTCAAAAACTCGATCGCTGCCACTTCGTCCATCGGGTGCAGCACTTTGCGCAGCACCCAGATTTTTTGCAGCTCTTCCGGATCGATGAGCAAGTCTTCTTTACGCGTGCCCGAACGGTTGATGTTGATCGCAGGGTAGATACGTTTCTCAGCAATGCGGCGATCCAGATGGACCTCCATGTTGCCCGTACCCTTAAACTCTTCGTAGATCACATCGTCCATCTTCGAGCCGGTATCCACCAGCGCCGTCGCAATAATCGTCAGGCTACCGCCTTCTTCAATATTACGGGCAGCACCGAAGAAACGCTTCGGCCGGTGCAACGCATTGGCATCCACACCACCGGTTAGCACTTTGCCGCTCGACGGCACCACGGTGTTGTAGGCACGGGCCAGACGCGTGATCGAATCAAGCAGAATCACCACGTCCTTTTTGTGCTCAACGAGGCGCTTGGCTTTCTCGATCACCATTTCGGCGACCTGCACGTGACGGCTGGCGGGCTCGTCGAAGGTACTCGACACCACTTCGCCGCGCACGGTGCGCTCCATGTCGGTCACTTCTTCCGGCCGCTCATCGATGAGCAGCACCATCAGCACGACGTCTGGGTTGTTGGTGGTGATCGCGGTAGCAATATGCTGCAGCAGCATCGTCTTACCGGCTTTCGGCGGCGATACGATGAGGCCACGCTGACCTTTACCAATCGGCGCCACCATTTCGATAACGCGAGCGGTCAGGTCTTCGGAGCTGCCCGTACCCTGTTCGAGCTTGAGCGCTTCCGTCGGGAACAATGCCGTGAGATTCTCAAACAGCACCTTGCGGCGCGCGTTTTCAGGATCATCAAGGTTGATCTCGGCAACCTTCAGCAACGCAAAATAGCGTTCGCCATCGTTCGGCGGACGAATCAGTCCACCGACGGTGTCGCCGGTACGCAGGTTAAAGCGCCGGATCTGGCTCGGGGATACATAAATATCGTCCGGGCCGGCCAGGTAGGATGAGTCGGCGGAGCGCAGAAAGCCAAAGCCGTCCTGCAAAATCTCCAGCGTGCCATCACCGTAGATGGCCTCGCCCTTGGCACCGTGAGCCTTCAGAACCTCAAAGATGATGTCCTGTTTGCGCGAACGCGCCAGGTTCTCGAGCCCCGCCTCTTCTGCCATGGCGACCAGTTCGGCCGCCTGCATATTCTTGAGCTCGTTCAGGTGGAGCAGTTCGCCGTTGGCTTCAAGCTCCTCCTTGCTGACGATATCCTCGGCAGTAAAATTACCGGTCTCTTCGGACCCTTGTCTGCCTCCGCGGCGGCGAGTTTTCTTCTTGCCGCCTCCCTTATTGTTACCGCGATTTCCTGTTTTGGATCGCGTGCGCGCTTGATTACCCAAGTAGCCTCTCACAAGTTACTGTCCAAGAATGACTTCAATTGTTGCTTCGAAGTCGCCCCAACGTGCTGATTCGCGATATCCCCATCTTTGAAGAGAATGAGGGTCGGAATACTGCGCACATTGAACTGCCGCGCTGACTGGGGATTGGCATCGACGTCGAGTTTGACGATCGTCACTTTGCCATCATATTCCCCTGCCAGCTCGTCGAGCACCGGTGCGATTGCCTTACACGGGCCGCACCACTCTGCCCAGAAATCCACCAATACAGGCGTTTCTGACTTGATTACGTCTGCGTCAAAACTGTCATCACTGGTATGTACTAAGCTCATTTTTCCGGTCTGCTAAAAGTTGATTAGTGGAGTAAATAGTTGATTAAAAGGTGTGGAAACAGTAAAAAGGGCGCCGCCTGATCAATCAGGCCTCTGCCGCGATCCGAAACTCAGATTTTGTTTCTAATCCGGATCGACTACCGCGCATTATTCGGGCGCTTTGCAAGCTTCTTCTGGGTTTAGGTATACAGGTGAGCTGGTAGAAGTTCTGCGGGCGCGGGTAGCGCCTCTGGGTTGACCTAATTTGAACCGGTCTGCAGGCAGATTGCAAGTACAAAACACTCTTTTCATATACCCGAAATATTTATGACCGACGACCAGAAAATCCGTTTCGATTCCCTGCAACTCCCCCCCGAGGTGCAGGCAGGTGTGGAGGCTGCCGGTTTCGAATTCTGCACGCCGATTCAGGCAGCTACGCTGCCCCGGGCCCTCGCCGGCCATGACGTGGCAGGCCAGGCGCAGACCGGCACGGGCAAAACAGCCGCCTTTCTGCTGGCAACCCTGAATCGCCTGATGACCAGCGAAAAGACCGGCGACGGCAAAAATCCGCGCGCGATTATGCTGGCACCCACCCGTGAGCTGGCCATCCAGATTTTCGAGGATGCCAAGGTTTTAGGCAGCGGCACGGACTACAGATTTCAGGTGGTATTCGGCGGCGCCGATTACGACAAGCAGCGTGACAAACTCGAGAACGGTGTCGATGTGCTGATCGGCACACCGGGCCGCTTCATCGATTACTACAAACAGGGCGTGTTTAACCTGAAGCAGGTCGAGGTGGTCGTGCTGGATGAGGCCGATCGCATGTTCGATCTGGGCTTCATTAAAGACATACGCTACGTGCTGAGACGGCTGCCCGACGCCGACCAGCGCCTGAACCTGCTGTTCTCGGCAACGCTGAGCCAGAAGGTGCTGGAACTCGCCTACGAACACATGAATGACCCCGAGTCAGTGGCGATCGAGCCCGAAAAGCTCACCGCTGACCTCGTCACCGAAGCCGTCTATTTCCCCAGCAATCGCGAAAAGATTCCGTTGCTGATCGGCATGCTGAACAAGATCGAAGCAAAGCGCACCATGGTCTTCGTCAACACCAAACGTGAAGCGGAGAAACTGGAGCGCTTTCTGCCGTTCAACGGCATCGACGCGAAGGCAATCTCGGGCGACGTGCCGCAAAACAAGCGCATGCGCATGCTCAAGTCATTTCAGGATGGCGAGCTGCCCGTGCTGATCTGCACCGACGTCGCCTCGCGCGGTCTGCACGTGCCCGGCGTGAGTCACGTGATCAACTACGACCTGCCGACCGACTGCGAAGACTACGTACATCGCATCGGCCGCACCGCACGCGCCGGCGCTGCAGGTGATTCGATCAGCTTCGCCTGCGAAAACTTCGCGATGTCATTGCCGGAGATCGAGGATTACATCGGCCATCGGTTGCCGGTGGAATCGATCAGCGATGAGATGATCCCGCGAATTAAGATTCCGCCGAAGCCTGAACGCAAAGAACGCGGCGGCAGACCCGGCGGCGGCAAAGGTGGCGGGCGCGGTCGCAGTGGCGGTGGCGGTGGCGGCGGACGACGCCGGCGCTAGTGAATAGCGCTTAGCTGACCGAACCCAACCAATGATGCACGCCGTCGACAACGGCGTGGCCATCAATTTCGCGTGGCGGTTGACGCGTATCCGGCCGCCGGATCGCAACCACACCGCCAAGCCCGAACTCGGTCGCCGCTGCCAGCACCGGCAGGCTGTCATCCACAAACAAGGTTTTCTCGGGCGCGAAGTCGAGCTGCTCGCGTAACGCGTGCCAGAAGGCCTGATCTTCTTTCGGTACGCCGATGTCATGCGAGCTCACAAACTCATCAATCCAGTAGTGCAGCCCGGTCACGTCCTTTTTGATCGCGAGCGTTAGCTGATGGGCGTTGGTCACCAGCACCAGACGCTTACCGCCGCGGCGCGCCATCTGCAGGAATTCCCGCGCGCCGGGCAGGAAGCGGATGCGGTGACTGCTGACCTGCTTCAGCGCCTCCAGGTCCAGCTGCAGCTGCTCCGTCCAGAAGTCCAGGCAGTACCAGTCGAGTGTGCCTTCCCTACCGGCATACAGTTCGTAGATATGATCGCGCGCCTGATCGTGGCTTATGTTCCGTCGCCCGGCATAGACGCGCGGCACCAGTTCCCGCCAGAAATAGTTGTCAAAAGCGAGATCCAGCAAGGTGCCGTCCATATCGAGCAGGATGGTATCGAAGGGCTCCAGCGCCCGGACTGTGTCCAGACTCGCCGCGGTTTCTGTGTTTCTGTCTGTCATGTCCTATACTTGCGCCCACAAACGGGGAGTCGGGATCACTGAGTCAGGCTCACCCTATAACAACGTCCACTCAAACAACACACACCCAGAAACGAATTCCATGCAGCAGAATCTTGCCGGGCTGATCGAGCCGGTCATCGCGATTGCGGACCGGGCCAGTGACGCCATACTCGATATTTATAACAGTGACGACTTCGGCGTCGAGCTTAAAGGCGATGACTCGCCGCTGACGAAAGCCGATCAGGCCTCGCACAATCTCATTGTCGCCGCACTGGCGGAGCTGACGCCGGACATTCCGATTCTGTCGGAAGAGTCGAAAGCCGTTGCGTGGGAAGAACGCTCACAGTGGCCGGAATACTGGCTGATCGATCCGCTCGACGGCACCAAGGAATTTATCAAGCGCAACGGCGAATTCACGGTGAACATTGCACTGATACAGGGCAACGCCGCCGTATTGGGCGTCGTGCATGTGCCGGTGCAGCAACGCTGTTTTTACGGCTACCGCGACGGCGGTGCGTTCGAGAAACAGGCCGACGGCAACGTGCGCGGGATACAGGTGACAGCGCCTGCCGAAACACCGGTCCGTGTCGTCGGGAGCCGGTCGCATCGCGGCGAACTGCTCGACGCTTATCTCGCCAAACTCGGCGAACATGAAATGGTACCGATGGGCAGCTCTCTAAAACTTTGCCTGGTCGCACTGGGTGAGGCGGATGTCTACCCGCGGCTCGGGCTGACATCCGAATGGGACACTGCTGCAGCGCAAGCTGTCGTGGAATGCGCGGGCGGCCGCGTCGTGCAGACCGACGGAACGTCGCTGCTGTACAACGCGAAAGAAGACATCCTGAACCCGCACTTCATCGTCTACGGCGATCAAGGCCGCGACTGGACGGCGTATCTGTCGTAAAATGGGCTAAGGCGACTGTAATGAACGACAACGTCGAAACGAACACATTCCAGAAGCGCGAACAGCTTAAAGAGCTGCGCTGCGCGCACCGCGAGCTGGACCACGAAATCGATGAGCTCACCGGGGACCCGGACGTGGATCAGCTGCTGATTAAACGCCTGAAGAAGCGCAAGCTCTTGCTCAAAGACATGATCGTCAAACTAGAGAGCGCGCTGATCCCCAATCTCAACGCCTGACCCCAATCAAATCAAAGGCTTAGTCCTTACCGGCAGTATCCCGTCGGCATTTCTTACAGGCTCCGAAATCTCTTAAATCGTTGTTTTTATTGCGCTTGAAAAGCGTTTCGTGACGCCCGTCACACGCCTTCGATCAACGAGTGTCGGCTTCTCTGACACTTGACCCTCTCTGCTCAGGCCCGCGCAAATCGCGTGCCAGGCGTGCCAACTTTTGCTGCCGGTTTTTTCGTGACCGCAGTCACACAAAAATCTGTTTTCACACCCTTATGTAAAACAAAGCGGGTTTTTGCAGATGTCTGGCATGCAACCTGCAACATACAGGGCAAGTCCAACGCAAAAACAAAAGCAATAGCGAACGACTACGCCCAAAGCTACATCTATAACAATAAAAAAAATCAACGCGCGACGAACGTGCAACTAAAGAGCCGCAATGGCTCATACAATAATAAAGCTGTTCATCGCGCAAAACTTTCCGCGCCCATCCAGCCGCCCTTCGGGGCGGCTTTTTTTT